>JANOOA010000068.1:0-7554 GCA_031421115.1 Gammaproteobacteria bacterium
ACGTCTTCGATGCGATAGGCGCGGCCCTTGTAGTAATCCATGTCGGTCAACAGATCGGTCCACACTGTGGTCCAGGTACCGGTAGAAGACTCGGCGGCCACGGCAGCGGCGACTTCTTCACGATCTACGCCCGCTTGTGGGGTAATTTTGAAACATGCCAGGATATCGGTGTCCAGAGGCACATAATTGGGCATCCAGTAGTTCTGTCGATATTCTTTAACGCCCGCGCTAAACTTTTTCTTTTCACTCATTACCATCTCCTTTCAGCTTCAGCCAGAAAGCCATATATTAAAAAACGCTACTATTCAATGAAACTGCTTGATGACCCAGACCCGTGTTAGTTGAAAGAACTATAAATAAATTGAATCATTATTGATAATTAATTATTATTATAATATGCATATAGCATTGCGTATGAACCGCACTACTCACAGATTCCCGGCAGCTCACACAGGAGCAAAGATGAAGAACTTCACTTTCAGGCAACTCAAGTTACTTGAAGCGGTTGCCCGTAACTCCAGCTTTACGCGCGCCTCTGAAGAGCTTCATCTCACTCAACCTGCTGTGTCCATTCAAATCAAACAGCTTGAGGAGGAGGTGGGTATGCCGCTGTTTGAACACATGGGGAAAAGGATTTTTCTCACAGCCGCAGGGCACGAAATGTATGCATTCAGCCGCACCATTGCTCAACAATTCACCGATATCCGCGCCGTGCTGGAGGAGATGAAAGGCATCCAGAACGGCAAGCTCGACATCGTAGTTACCAGCACGGCAAAATATTTTGCACCCTATCTACTGGCGGCATTTTGCAAGCAACATGTCGGGATTACCGTTAATCTCAATGTCACCAACCGGGAAACGATTCTGCGTAAATTGATGGAGAATATTCCCGACATGGCGATCATGGGCGGCCCGCCGAAAGGGATACCGTTGATGGCCGACTCGTTCATGAGCAACCCGTTGGTGGTCATTGCCCCCCCCGATCATCCCCTGGCGCGTAGCGGCCGCATTCCATTGCGAAGACTTCTGGAAGAAAGCTTCATTGTACGCGAAAGGGGCTCGGGCACGCGCGATGCCATCGAACACTTTCTCGAGCAGCACGGTCAGGCCATGACCACCACCATGGAGATGAGCGACAATGAAGCCATCAAGCACGCCGTGATGGCAGGGCTGGGGCTGGGTATCGTATCGGTGCATACTCTGGAAATGGAGTTTAAACTTGGGCGGCTGGTGTTGCTGAATGTGGAAGGTTTTCCTATCCTGAAAGACTGGTACATCGTGCATCGGGAGGGCAAGCGCTTTTCCGCTGCGGCCCAGGCATTCAAGGAGTTTGTACTGCAAGAAGGAAACACACTCATCAAAATTCCAGAGCCCAACGATGGGTAAACGCATATGCAGATGACTCGTCACTGGGGGGCGCCTGGCTCGCGGCGCGCACTGCCCAAAAACTCAGCGAATGCGAGCAATAATTCGATGGCTGGAGGCGACTCCAACGCCTGATCTGGGCGAAACACAAGGAGTGCGTTGTTACGAATCTCCACATAGATGCCGGGGTGCTGACTTAACAACTGTTCGAGTCCGGTGCCGACAAAGGCCAGCGCCTGCGTGGGGTTTTGTGCGTAGAAGCGGTAGTGCGGGGCGAGTCCCGGGCAACCTGCCAGATCCACCTCCTGATACTCTACCAGGTAGCGCTCAAGATACTCTCCGGGCGTGATCGCAAGGTTGGGCAGCTGTACGCCGCCCGTCTCCAGGTGGCAGAGCTGGATCAGCGTATGGCGGTGCTCCGCGTAATAATCCGGGGCGGCGGTGTGGCTATAATCAAAGAGTTTGACCTGGCAACCCTGATAGGTGCCCGTCATTATACAGCTCTCCTGCCGGTGGTTGCCACGGCGCAGGTAGATAAAGTCGTGGCTGTTGAGCACTCCCACAGTGGCTGGGGTGAACTGGAAGCCATAATGACTCGCCACCCCCGCCATCTGCTGCTCGCGCGTTGACATCCGCGCCTTGTCCTTGACGAGTTTCGCATCGCGCATGCGCGCCGCCAGTGGGTGAGGCGTGAACGGGTAGAAATTCTCCAGGCCGAGCATCTCGAAGGGTCGACCCGTCTGCAGGCACGCTTCGTGGAACTGGTGCAGGTATTCCATCGCCGTGTGATCGATGATGTGGCCGGATTCAGTGATGGTGAGCGTGATACCCGCCGTGGGTGGCAGAGCATGCAGCAGCTTGTCGAGCGGCAGCAGATTGAAGCACACGATCGAGCCGAGCGAGATGCGGTAGTGCTGCCGCTGCTGTATATGCTCGCCGTCAGTGATCTCTTTGACCTTGACAATCGGGCTGCGGAACAGCCCCTGTGTTGTGTCCCACAGCAGCCGCCACGACTGGGCAAAGGTGAGTCGCCCCGTCAGCACCGCACGCAACGACGGCGTGAGCAGGTACACGTGCAGCGCGATCTTCGCGGCAATTCCGATCAGTATCCCGAACAGCAGATCGGTGGCGAGAATCGCCGCGATCGTTATCACGAAAATGATGATCTGGTCGCGCCCGATGCGGAAGGTTTTGCGGAATACCTGAATCTCGCACAGCCGCCAGCCGACATACACCAGAATCGCGCCGATGGCGGCAAGTGGGATGCGGCTGATCAAATCCTTGGCGAAGAACAGAAACGTAATCAGGAACATTGCATTGTAAAAGTTGGCCCACAAAGTGCGCCCACCGGCGTCAATGTTGACGCGACTTTTGACGCCGCCGGGGATGATGGTGAGTCCACCGAAGATACTCGACACCGTGTTTGACACGCCCATGGCGCGCAGCGTCACGTTGGGATCCGATTTGCGTTGATAAGGATCAATCTTATCCACTGCAGCGATGGTCGCAAGCGACTCAATGCCATCAATAAGCGTAAGCGTGATCACCACCAGCAGTATTGTCCACCACAGATCCGGGTTGTTCCACACCGTACCGAAAGCTGGTAACGTGATGCCACCCTCAATGATGTTATGGGGCATGGTGATCAGATATTTGGGGTCAAGCTGTAACAGGGTGCCCAGCCCGATGCCGATGCCTGCCACGGACAGCGGCGCCGGAATACGCCGCAACCAGGCATGGCGGGTACGATTAAGGTAGAACATCAGAAACAGGCAGATGCCACCGATCACCGCGATCGCCGGATCCAGCCTGAGGAAACTGCCGGGCAGGTTCGAAATCGTCACCAGCATGCTTTTCGCAGGGGGCACGAAATCGCCCAGTAGCGCCGGAATCTGTTTGACAATGATCATGATGCCAATCGCCGCCAGCATCGCTTCAACCACCGTCACCGGAAGAAACAACGCAAAGCGCCCGGCCTTGCACAGCGCCAGCACAATCTGCGCCAGACCCGTGAGGCAGATCGCTACCAGTAGCAGCGGATAACCCACGGCGAGATCGCCGCTGCCGAGCATAACCATGCCAGCGAGCAGCGCTGGAGCCAGCCCCGCCGCTGGCCCGCTGATGGTGACATAGGCGCCGCCCAGAAAGGGGAAGATCAGCCCGGCAATAATTGCGGAGATCACCCCCGTCACGGGTGGCGCGCCCGAGGCAATGGCAATACCCAGCGACAACGGCAATGACACCAGGGCGACCTGCAGGCCAGCCAGCACGTCATAGCGCCAGTATTTCAGGCCTTTTATCCCGTTTTGCGGTTTTTCAGAAGCTTCAGGCAGGCTGCTCATAGTGACGCGTTGATACTGTAGGGTTGTCCCACACGGGGGACGACATATGCCAGCTTGGGCATTAGCGCACGAAGTCGAGCTGCCATCACGATTAAATTAAAGCAATTCATGCGCATACCCATACCCGTAATTTTTCATTAGGCTCAGTCTAGGTCTCGGCATCGAAAAACAATAGTTAATATTCTTTACTATATACATTCACTTTTATAAATGGCTGTTGTGGATTGGGATATTACGCCTCATGAATCACCCACATGGCACCGGACACCAGGCACATGCCCCCGAATTTTTTAGGCTCTATGTGATTCGCGGTGGGTACACGAGACTGTAGAACAGCAGCGCCTGGCACTGCATGGCTGGTATCTTGATACCGTGCAGGATCAATTATTAGCGTATAGCCCTGATTCCATGCGTTTTGACGTGGCACGCGCCCGCCAAACAGAGTATAAAAGTTCCCTTTTCCCCGATATTAAAGTAAAATTCCCGTCTTTTCTGGCTTCTTGAGCTGTCCAGCGAAACAAAACCAGGAGCTATTCAGCGAAACAAAATGGCATTGATAATCCAAAAATACGGTGGCACCTCAGTGGGCTCGCTGGAACGCATCGCCAAAGTGGCCGACAAAGTGGCCGCAGCGCGCGCGGCGGGTGATGACCTGATTGTGGTGCTGTCAGCCATGACTGGCGAAACCGATCGCCTGCTGGGGCTGGCCAAGGCTATTGACGCGCAGCCCAATCCGCGTGAGCTGGATGTGTTGCTATCCACCGGCGAACAGGTCACTATCGCATTACTGACCATGGCGCTGGAAAAGCGCGGTTGCGCGGCACGCTCTTACACCGGTGCGCAGGCGCGCATTCTCACCGACAGCGCCTTTAACAAAGCGCGTATCACCGAGATTGACGCCGAATGCCTGCGCAAGGATCTGGCCTGTGGTCGTGTGCTGGTGGTAGCCGGTTTTCAGGGTGCGGATGAAAATGGCAACATTACCACTCTCGGCCGGGGCGGGTCAGACACCACTGCTGTCGCACTGGCGGCCGCGCTAAAAGCCGATGAATGCCAGATTTACACCGACGTGGACGGCGTCTACACCACGGATCCGCGCGTGGTGCCGCAAGCGCGCCGCCTCGACCGCATCACCTACGAAGAAATGCTGGAAATGGCGAGCTTGGGCGCCAAAGTGTTGCAGATCCGCTCGGTAGAATTCGCCAGCAAATACAATGTACCTTTACGCGTGCTGTCGTCCTTCACTGAAGGGGCGGGCACGCTGATTACCTCTGAGGAAAACGGCATGGAACAGGCGCTAATTTCCGGCATCGCCTTTAATCGCGATGAGGCCAAGTTAACGATTTTGGGAGTCCCCGACCAGCCCGGCGTGGCGTACCGCATTCTTGGTCCGGTGGCCGATGCGAATATTGAAGTGGACATGATCGTGCAAAATATTGCCGAAGACACCACCACTGACTTCACCTTCACTGTACACCGTAACGACTACGACAAGGCGCTACAGATCTTGCACGGCGTCGCCAAAGATTTAGGCGCGCGCGAGGTTACTGGCGACAACAAAATCGTTAAAGTTTCCTTAGTGGGTGTAGGTATGCGCTCTCATGCCGGCATTGCCAGCACCATGTTCCGCGCCCTGGCCACGGAAGGTATTAATATTCGTATGATATCCACTTCCGAAATAAAAATTTCAGTGGTGGTCGATGAAAAGTACCTGGAATTAGGGGTGCGCGCCTTGCACGCAGCATTTAATCTGGATGCTCCAATAGCAGTAAAAAATAATTAATATAAATAAAAACAATTTTTTATATGAAAATGGCGGTGAAAGCTCCTTGATGGCGATGGCTCTGTAGCATATCCTGAAAAGTAGCGCACTTTTGCGGATGGGTCGTATACAGCTTTCGCCAACGCCGCCGCTATCACCCTAGAAGGGTACGCAAGTATTCAAGGCATTTTACGACCCATAACAACTGGGACAGTAACTCGAACTTCCAAGGAGATGAATCATGTTGATCCTGACCCGTCGTGTGGGTGAGACGCTAATAATAGGGGATAACGTCACTGTTACCGTACTGGGCGTGAAAGGTAACCAGGTACGAATTGGCGTCAATGCGCCAAAAGACGTGACGGTGCATCGTGAAGAAATTTATGAGCGTATCAAAAAAGAAAAAGAGCAGAATCCTCCCATCTCGGACGACGGAGGACCAGGAGTTTAGCGCTACACATACCCCCTGATTTGAAAAATAAAGGCTTCTGAAACTTGCAGAGGCCGTTATTTTTCAAAAGTTACTCCCCCTGGCAGGCCAATAATGGTATGATAGCGCCCGCTAGAGTGATGCCTTATTTATGGCAGTTGCCCTAGCCTTGGAGAGATGGCCGAGTGGCCGAAGGCGCTCCCCTGCTAAGGGAGTATGGGGCTTAATACTCCATCGAGGGTTCGAATCCCTCTCTCTCCGCCACTTAATATTACTGTTACACCGTCTTATCCTTGACACCCTGTCATGATGATTTCATAATAGATGGCTTTCCTGTGCGCCCATAGCTCAGCTGGATAGAGTACCTGGCTACGAACCAGGCGGTCGGGAGTTCGAATCTCTCTGGGCGCACCATATTTCTTCTGTAGTATTCAAAGTTCACCCGCAAGGTAAGGGTGTCCGGTGCATCTCATAAGGTATCGCCTTAATAATGGCTCAAGCTGCCGTTTATAGAGTGCTGGCTCGTGTTCATAGATAAAGCAGTTCTTTAAGAAGCGCCACACCTGACAAGAGATTTTGGACAAATTGTCCCACTGAGCACGCAGAAAAATGCCCATACCTGATTGCTTATGGTTTGCCTGCTTCTTCTGAAATTTTTTATCCTGCGTTGCATCGGATTGCGCCAATGCCAGATCGACTTGTCGCCGATGCAGAAATAAACGCGTCAAAATGGTAGTGACCATCCCCAGCAATGCTTGCTGTTCAATCGCAATGGAGTTTTTGCCCCAGGCTTTCGCGCCAGCCAAATCATTTTTAAAGCAATCGTAGTATTTTTGTAACTACTCGCCCCCTTGCACGAAAATATAGTTACCAAACCACTTGACAGGTTTTTCCCGCCTAAAAAACAACTTCCCCATCTTGATGTAAAACCGATGCATTAGAGTCGTTGATAAAGGCCTGGGGCTCTTTGCAGAACGATCGTGTCAGTTTGCATCGAAGAAATCATCACCGCCTGATCTGCGCCGTTTCAGGGCGTCGATAGTGCCATGTGATCATTGGTTTACTTTAAACGCAGTGCCACTCTTCGCATGTCCAGCCTAGACAAAACTTCCGTCAGAAACGAAGTCAGCCGCTTGAAAGCGGTTGTCATTAATTTTCTGGTGTGTCAGAGGGTCGCGCTGGATCGGGTACAAAAATTGGTGAACTCGATGATCGGGGTCGTGATCGCACAGTCCAGTCTGCTGGCCTTCGTGCTGCGGCTGCATCGTGCCTTGGAACGCCGGGAGCAACACGCCAGCCCACAGCTTCTTAAAGCACCTTCCTTGCATGTGGATGAAACCTCCTTTCGGGTGAATAAACAAAACCACTGGATCCATGTTTACCCTGCCGGGGGGATCACCCTCAAATTTTTGCACCGAAAACGGGGTACGGAGGCCATCAAGTCGATTGATATTATCCCGCGTTACGGCGGCGTTATTACCCATGACTGCTGGGCATCGTATTTATCCTATGATCACTGCGGTCACGGGCTGTGCAGCTCGCATTTGTTGCGCGAGCTGACGTTCATTATTGACACCAATGACTACACCTGGGCACGCCAAATGAAATGCCTTTTACAGGAAACCTGCGCCACCGTCTCCAAAAACACGGAAAAG
>JANOOA010000069.1:0-3650 GCA_031421115.1 Gammaproteobacteria bacterium
TATTGTTGCTGGCATTATGCGGCAAAGTGGCGTGGGAACAATTCTACGGCCCGCTACCCAGCAGCGCAGAATTTGCGGGCGGCGCAGTGGTGGTTGATGCACATTTGTATGGGTTAGTGGGGGGGCTGATAAGTATGTTACCTTATGTTCTGTTGCAACATCAAGGCAAGCAATAAAGCCACTGCTTCACTTCACTTTATTGATCGTTTTTACAGACAATGTTTTGCCCTGCATACAAAATGAAACTTCTACTTCTTCTCCAGATAGCTGAACTTTGTCGCCGTTTTTGAGGCCTTTAAGATCGCCCATCAATGTATATTGGCTACCATCGCTTGCCTGAAAAAGTGGGCACTCGATGCCACCTTCAATCAACACGCCAGTCAACCGTAGAGCACCCGGTTTATGGTCAATATCTTCCGCACAGGCCACACCAAACACGCCCACTAGCAGCGCAACACAGCAGCCGCCTAATGCTCGCCTATTCATTGTACACATTCATGGCGTAGTAACCGCCCGGTCAACATTGAGTCGTCCACCTGTCACTGTGCGTCCCGCCAACGATGTCACCGTATCCACGGTTTGCATCAAACGGTTTTTGATGTCTACTGGCGTAAAATTTGAATTTGGAAGCTGAGCCAATACTAATGTCGCCGCACCCGCCACATGCGGTGCGGCCATGGAGGTGCCACTCAAGAAGCGGTAGCCAGAAGAAGCGCACAAGCGGCATCTTTTTCCCGTGGGCACAGTGGACAGGATCGACACGCCCGGCGCGCCCAGATCAACATTTACCGCACCGTAATTTGAAAATGAGGCCTTATTATCATTGTGATCGGTCGCTGCAACACAGAGCACATTGGGTTGCGGGGAATTACAGGGATAACTGGTTATTGTATCATTATCCGCACCGGAATTTCCCGCTGCTGCCACAAACAGCATGCCGTGCCCATTTGCCGTAGCAATGGCATTTTCTATAGTTTGCGAATACGCACCCCCACCCCAGCTGTTGTTAGAGATTTTTGCGCCCATCGCCGATGCATACAAAATCGCCCGCGCCGCGTCCAGCGAAGTGCCGCTGCCGCTCGCGCTCAGGAATTTAAGTGACATGATTTTTACTTGCCACGCGACCCCGGTGACACCTGTGGCATTGTCGCCTACCGCGCCGACGGTACCCGCAGTGTGTGTGCCATGACCATGGTCGTCCATGGGATTATTGTCGTTGTTGGCAAAGTCCCAGCCACGCACATCATCCACAAAACCGTTGCCATCCTCGTCAACACCGTTACCGGCGACCTCGCCGGGGTTAACCCACATATTCGCTGCCAGATCGGCATGATTATACGCAACGCCAGTATCAATGATGGCGACGGTGACAACGGTACTACCCGTTGTTTTTTCCCATGCCTCAGGGCCGTCAACATCGGCATCGGCCGTGCCACCAGTCTGACCGATATTGTGCAAACCCCACAACTCAGCAAAACGGGGATCGTTGGGCACACCCTGTGTGGTATAAATATAGTTCGGTTCTGCATATTCCACATCTGCACGCTTTGCATAGGCTTGCATCAGCGCCTCAGCAGATTGCTGTCTGGTACCACGCACTCGATGGACATTCGCCACGGATAGCTCTTCAATCGTTTGCGCACCAATCGCAGCATGCACGGCGGCAACATCACTGGCCTGGCCCGGTAAACTGCGAAATTTAACCAGCACCTCACCTGAAACATGCACCGCATGGATTTTAAAGGCTGGCAAAGAGGAAGGCTCTACAGCGTATGCGCCCGCCGAAAAAAGACCCAATCCGGCAACCATAACAACCAGCATGCGTAAATTAATAACTGAGCACCCTGAAGATTGTTTTTTGATAGCTTCCATAGATAGCCTCCTGAGAGTGTTGCGTGGGAATCACCTTTAATATTCTCTACCATACTTTTTATTACTTTACCATACTTTAATCCCCGGTTTACTTCCCGGATTGTTCATTAGCCGGTGCGGCGCCAGCAAAATCAATGGATTGTGAGTCGGGCTGCAACCCGACATGTGCCTAATGGATAATCTGGGTTAATTTCACTTCAGATCACACGTTTCCAGTTAGAGACGCATCATTTACGGCTACTGCGTGCGATAAACCATCCCGCCAGCAAAATCAGTATGCCGCCTATCCACTCACGTGGCAATACGACTTCACTCGTCAGAATTTGAGCCGATAGGGCGCCCGCCACCACCTCAAACAACAGAATCACCGCTGAGCGGTGCACTGGCATGTGAGTAACACCGTATTGCACCGCCCAAGTCATCACCACAATCCCAATCGTGCCTAACGCAAACACCACCACGCCCAGTGCCGGTGTAACAACAGGCACCGGCAAGCTATACATAAGTATGCCGATGCCCGACAACACCACTACACCCAACCAGGTGACTCCGGTTTTCACCGATACCGGTACCTGTTGCAGCTTGCGCACCAGCACATTGGACAGGGCAAATGCCATGCCCGACGAAATCGCCAGCCAGTCCGCCTGGCTTTGCGGCGCGGGGATGCCCAGCGCAGGTTCCCACAGGGTGATAAATGCCCCCACCATCGCTAGCCCTAGGGCGACCATTTCAAAGCGCAACGGCCGCTCCTTGAGCAGCACCGCGCCTAACATCACTGTCCACAGCGGGGAAAGATAAAACAGCAGCAACACCCGCACCACCGTGCCATCCAGCACCGCCAGAATAAAGGCAATGTTGCACCAGCCGTTGGCCAGGGCAATGCCCAGCATCAGCCAGCGGTACTCCAGCAATACTGCACGGTGCATCCACAGCGCCGGCAAACCTATCAGCAACGCCGAACTGTAAATCAAAAATGTGGCCCACAAGCCAGTCATCCCCTGCCCTTCCAGCAGGCGCAACGGATACCAGAAAATCCCCCACAGGGTGGCGGCCACAAACAGGCCGATGACCGGTAGATTAGCGGATAGAAAGGAAGGTGCCGTGTTGGAAGGCATGATTAAATAGCTTATACTAGACTACACAAGTAAACATTCACTATAGCCCCCTGAATATCAGTCAGACTGATGTGCCATTAATATTAAGAGCTTAACCGTGAATCCCAATCTTTCCCGGCTCCAGCCTTATCCTTTCGAAAAACTGGCCGATCTTAAGGCAGGCGCGATGCCGCCCGCTGATTTGCCACACATTGGCCTGTCGATAGGCGAACCCCGCCATGCCACGCCCAGCTTCATTACCGAAGCGCTGATTGCGCATCTGCATGGCCTGTCTAACTACCCCGTCACACGGGGCAGCAGCACATTGCGTCAGGTCATCACCGGCTGGTTAACGCGACGCTTTAATCTCACCCCCGGCAGCCTCGACCCCGAGCGCCAGGTGCTACCCGTCAACGGCACACGCGAGGCGCTGTTCGCCTTTGCACAATGCGTTGTCGATGCCAGTGCTGGCGCTGGTATCGACATGGGCACGCGCGCCGGCACGGGGCGCCCGGTAGTGATGATGCCCAATCCGTTTTACCAGATTTATGAAGGCGCGGCACTTATCGCCGGAGCCGAGCCGTGGTTTCTCAACACCACCGCCGAGCACGGCTTTGTGCCAGACTTTGACACCGTGCCCAGCGACGTATGGGCGCGTTGCCAATTGCTATATATCTGCTCGCC
>JANOOA010000070.1:0-4502 GCA_031421115.1 Gammaproteobacteria bacterium
AGTAACTGCATTGGAAGACATGAAGGCGGTGGATATCAAAGTATTTGATGTGCGCGGCATTACCAGCATCGCCGATTTTATGGTGATTGCCACTGGCACTGCAGACCGTCACGTAAAGTCAGTGGCGGGTAATGTTATCGCTAAAGCCAAGCAGGCCGGCGAACGGCCATTAGGCATAGAAGGCGAGCGCGAAGGCGAGTGGGTGCTGGTGGATTTAAGCGATGTAGTGGTGCATGTCATGTTGCCGCGCACACGCGATTTTTATCAGCTTGAAAAACTCTGGGATGTTGGCGAAGGCATGCAGGCGTCGCCAGGCAAGTGGCGTGAAGACAGCGGCGACGCTTGACGTTAGTAACCGGCACACCGCCGCAAAGGCGATGTGCCGGTTAATGATAATCTCTAATTATCCCTGATTTTGCTGTGAATCCTTGATCAGTTGTTCATTGGGTGCGATGTGCAGTTCTACGCGGCGATTTTTCGAACGGCCATCGGCAGTTGTATTTGGCGCTACAGGATTGTCCAGCCCAAAACCCATCACCGTCATGCGATGGGGAGCAACACCTTGGTTTGATAAAAACAGGCGCACGGCATTGGCACGTCGTTCAGAGAGCTGCTGGTTGTGGCTCATGGTGCCCACGTTGTCGGTATACCCGGCGACAGTGACTTCGGTTTTATCATATTTTTTCAAAATTTCGGCGATCTTCTCCAGACTGGCTTTTGATTCCGGCTTGAGTATTGATTCGTTGGTGTCAAACAGGATTTTGTCTTTCATAGTGGCGACAATGCCATCTTCTACACGCTCAACCTGCGCCACTTGGGCTAGTTCCTGTGCCTGCTTATCCATATAATTGCCGACGGCCCCGCCAGTGGCAGCACCCAGCAGGCCGCCAATCAGCGCGCCTTTACCGGCATTACCTTTTTTGCCGCCAATCAGGCCACCTACGATAGCGCCGCCCAGGCCACCCATGATGGCGCCTTTTTGCGTGCGTGAGGCATCAGAGGTTGTTGCGCAGCCGACTTGTCCTAGCGCCACTACACTGAGTGTGAGCAGGATGCAGCCTTTTTTCCAGTAATTATTCATTAGCGTGAAGTCTCCATTTGAAAATGACGCAGATTGCGTGTGCTGACCTGGGCGTTAATTCATGTCGTGCCCAGATACTCTTGAAACGTGGCCAGATAGATACTCTCATGAAACGGCGAAGTAGTACCGCTTTTAGCATTATATCACAGGATTTTTTGTGCCCACCTGACCCCTCTGTTGTATGGGTGGGAATGGGTCGATAATGTGATATAAAGCATCTACAGATACGCAGTAGATTCAGGATGGCAACACAGCCAGGGTTGGGTATGAAAATTTATTTGATCGCCGTCGGGGAGCGCATGCCGCCCTGGGTGACGCAGGGGTATCAGGAATATGCCAAACGCTTACCACCGGAATGTGCTTTACATTTAGTTGAAATCGGTTTGGGGAAACGTGGCAAAAATGCTAATGTTGAGCGAGCCATGCACGAGGAAGGTGAGCGTATGCTGGCGACTCTTCCCAAGGGTTGCCGGGTGATTGCGCTGGATGTGCAGGGTCGGCAATGGAACACCCCGGAATTGGCGCAACAGATGGAAAGCTGGATGCAGGGTGGATGTGATGTGGCATTATTGGTGGGAGGGCCGGATGGGCTGGCGCCAGCCTGTGTGGCACATGCTCAGGGGTTGTGGTCATTATCCCCGCTCACCTTGCCGCATCCATTGGTACGCATTGTACTTGCTGAGCAATTGTATCGCGCCTGGAGTATTTTAAAAGGACATCCCTACCATCGTGGTTAAATATGTATAAAGTCCTGAAAAAACCAAAGCAAAGCCGCACGCCAGCAAGTTATTTCTGGAGAATGCTGCTGGGTTTTTTATGTATGCTTGGGGGGGGCGCAGTCTTTGCCGCAACGGTTGAGCCGTGGGTGGTGGTGGATACGCAGCAGCGCACGCTCACCGTGTTTACAGATAAAGGAGAAATTGTCGAACATCTCCCTTATGTGGCAGTCGGGCGTGGTGGAGTGTCCAAGGACCGTGTACTCGGTGATCGCAAGACACCGTTAGGCACCTTTCACGTGGCATGGATTAATCCCGACAGTCAGTTCACACTCTTTTTCGGGCTGGATTTTCCTACCGTGGAACACGCGGATCGTTCTTATCGTAACCGCATTATTGATCTGACGACTTACCATCATCTGCTGGATGCCGCTCTTGAGCAACGTATTCCACCTCAGGATACGCCTTTAGGGGGGAGCATTGGTATTCATGGGTTGGGAAGTAAGGATCAGCGCTTTCATTTTGCCGATAATTGGACGGATGGGTGTGTTGCAGTAACCAATCAGGAAATAAAAAAACTGGCGCGCTGGATTCATATTGGCACCAAAGTTGTGATTCTGTGAGTTTTGAGTCATCCCCTGTCAAGTCCCCCCTGCCCCTTTTTTAAAGGGGGGAATCCCCACCGATTTTGGCATAAATCTCGTGGCACGGAACGCGAAAAATAGATTTCCCTTGCATTTTTGTCGCCATTTGGTGACGCGCTTTTTTCACCTGACCGCTGGAAAAACTCTTGTATGTAGATTACCCTAGTTACGCATGGAAATTCGTGCGACCCTTCGGAACGACTTCCATCGCCGTTTTTTGGGATACTGTTAAAATCTGTTTTTGATGCTAAAAAAATGTAAGGAGACACACAGATGAATTACAAATCAACCACTGCCCTGAAATTAATACCTATTATGTTGTCATTAACATTGACTGCCTGCGCAACCAGTGGTGATGTGGAAAAGTCTACGGTGGCCGCTGAAGAGGCGCACGGCGTTGCAACCACAGCACAAAACAAGGCGGACCAAGCCTTGATTAAAGCAGGTACGGCACAATCTACCGCAGACCAGGCGCTCAGCAAGGCCACCTCGGCACATGCTGCGGCAGATCAAGCCTTGGGTAAGGCGGCTGATGGTGCCAGCGCATCAAGCAAGGCCGACGCCGCCAAGCAGTCTGCAGATGATGCCAATCGCAAAGTCGATCAGTTAAGCGAGAAGCTGGATCGTATGTTCAGAAAATCCATGGAAAAATAAGCGAAGCCTTCCAAGGCTTGTAGCTTAATCCTGGCAGGTGCTGCAGGAAGTATTGAATATGTCAAAAGTTGTTTGCTTCTGACAACAAAAAACCCCGCCATGTACTCCATGGCGGGGTTTTTTGTTGTGCGGCTTTATCTCACAAAAGAGGGCTTTGAGTTAGTTGCTGTTGCGGCGCTCGGCTACCGGTTTAATTAATGTTTGGATGCCGAGCTGAGCCTTGATACGATTTTGTGAGGTCTGTGCTTCATCGCGGCTGTTGAAAGGCCCGGCCAAAACACGATGCCCAAAACTGCTTGAGACATATTGTGCGGTGATCGCGGGTTCCATTTCACGCAACTGAAAAGTGAGTCGCTGGGCATTATCTTCACGTTTAAAAGTGCCTGCCTGAATATACCAGTTGGTTGATGCCGATTCCGATGCTGCGGCGGTGAGCGGTTCGGACGGTGGCGCTGTGGGCGTGAGCGCGCCTTGAATAGGAGTGACGCTTGCGCCCACTGTTTGTGTTTGCCCAGCAGTAACGGCAAGCGGCGTGACCGGGGAACCGACGATAGAAGAGCCTGTTTCTTCGTTAATTACTGGCAATGCCGCAAACAGGTCGCTTAACGAGGGCGCATTCATCGAGATGGGCACGGGAAATCCTGGGTGGCGGTGGGCGACGCGAATTAATCTGCTCCAGTTAATGTTGGCGCGATCTTCCGCTTTGGTGGCGCGCACTACTTCCTTGATGGCCGGTGTCAGGCTGCCATCCAATACCTTTGCATCTTCCTCCAGCGGTGTATGAGCCTCTATGTAAAGCATATTATTGTGCCAGCCCGCAGTGTAAGGCTTGTTAATAATGTTTACCGCGACGCCAACAGGAATAATCTCAAACAACGTGGCAATATCTTCAGGATAAAGCTGTATACACCCGTGGCTGACACGCATGCCGATACCATACGGCTTGTTGGTGCCGTGTATCAGATAACTCGGCAGCCCCAGCCGCATGGCAAACTGGCCCAACGGATTATCGGGGCCGGGGGGCACTATGGCAGGTAAGGGATCGCCTTTTTTGGCATGTTCTTCCCGAATCGAGACGGGTACGTTCCAGGCGGGATCTTTTTGCTTGGCGACGACTTGGGTGGTGCCAAGGGGGGTAGACCACCCTTCCTTGCCGATGCCGATAGGATGGGTGATGACCACGGCCTGCTCACCCGGCTTGGTCGGGGGGTAATAAAATAGACGCATGGTGGCCACATTCAGCACGATGCCCTGGCGGGGGGCATCAGGCAGCACAAACTGGGTGGGTAATACGATCGGGGTGCCTGCGCCCGGTAGCCACGGGTCTACCATAGGATTTGCATCTACAATTTCGTTATAGCCCAGATCATGGCGGCGTGCGAGATCAGAAAGCGTGTCTTCATGTTT
>JANOOA010000071.1:0-1638 GCA_031421115.1 Gammaproteobacteria bacterium
CCACCCGCCATGAGGAAGCCGGGCAGCCATCTCCCATGACGGCGCCAGCCGAATACGAAGGCCAGCAGGGCGGGTACCGCCAGCGCGACGGCCAGCCACCGATGCAGCCATTCCCCCTCGAATAAAACAAGCCACGGCAGAGCCACCACCGCCAGAGGAAGCAGCAGACAATGAATCAGGCAGACGAGGGAACCCATGGCACCGACGGCATCCCAGTTGACCGTCGAGCCGGCGGCCAGTCGCGCGACAATGGGTGCGGAAGGGGAGAGAACGGATTTCATACCAATGCATATCACCTGAAAAGCAACTGAGTTGCATTGTACATGCGAGCCGCGTTATATGCAACTAAGTTGCACACGTGGGCTGGCAGTCCGGGCAGGTGCCGCGTAGGGACAGGTCTGTCTCCCCCAGGCGGAAGCCGGGCGGCAACGAGAGCGCAAAGGCCGGCTTGATCCCGGTCAGGCAGTACACTTTATTGCAAGCAGTGCAACAGAAATGGGCATGGCCAAGGGCATCGACGGCGGTCGCGCTGAAGCGCCATACCCGATCATGGCCTTCGATCTTGTGGGCGAGCCCTCTGGCAACCAGCCAGTCCAGCACGCGATAAAGGGTGACGCGGTCGAGGGCGCCGCGCGTGGCGAGTTTGGCCTCGATCTCAGTATGGGAAAGAGGACGCTCGGCTTTGAGCAGCGTTTCCAGCGTCCGTCGGCGCGCCTCCGTGGCGCGCTCGCCCAAATTGGCAATGGCAGCTTCAGCACGGGCCTGTGTGGATTTGGTCATAGTGATGCTCTGGTTCCAGACATGCAACACAGTAACACAACCGGGTTAGCAAACGTAGCAGGCGCTGTATTGCTATGCTTGCTCATGACTTCAGAAATATTCGCGGAATGATTCATGATAGGCTAATTGTTCAAAAGTATCTTTGTGAGTATACAGGCGTTGCAGTGAGATACCGGTGCGCGAAAATAACTGGGCAAGATCAGCGTGCTGTTTCGCCATGGCCTGTGCGTAGCGGGTGCGTAATCCGGCATCGGCTGTATCTACCACAAACAACGCTCCATCGGGGGATGTCATGCGCAACTTTCCGGCGTCAGGTAATGTTTCTTCGGCAGGGTCGATAATCTGTAATGCCAATACTTCATGGCTGGCGGTGAGTTGCAGCAATGCAGGAATGTGTTCGGCACGCAAGTCTTTGAAGTCGCTGATCAGGCATACCGCTGCGCCACGGCCTGCGGTCGCGATCGTGTGTGCCAGCAGTGTACACATGGTTACAGCGTGCTGGTCAGCTTTGATCAACGGCGTCAGCGGCGCGCTGGCGGCGCGCAGCAGTTGCAGCACATTATTAATATCCCGCGCACCAGGAAAAAATTTCTCATCCGCCGGGCAGGATGCCCAAGTGCGGTGGGCGCATGGATGCGCAGGAGCCGCGCTTTCTACGACCATACCGGCTACCGAGTCACGCGCTGCCAGGGCAGAAAATGCCAATATCGCGGCGCAGCGTGCGGCAGTGGTGGCTTTTAATTCGCCGCGCGTGCCAAAGTGCATGCTGGGGCGGCGGTCAATCATTAGAAACAACCCTTGGCTGCGTTCTTCACGGAATACTTTCATGATGGGTTTACCGCTGCGGGCAGTGGCGCG
>JANOOA010000072.1:0-1588 GCA_031421115.1 Gammaproteobacteria bacterium
CCACCCGCCATGAGGAAGCCGGGCAGCCATCTCCCATGACGGCGCCAGCCGAATACGAAGGCCAGCAGGGCGGGTACCGCCAGCGCGACGGCCAGCCACCGATGCAGCCATTCCCCCTCGAATAAAACAAGCCACGGCAGAACCACCACCGCCAGAGGAAGCAGCAGACAATGAATCAGGCAGACGAGGGAACCCATGACACCGACGGCGTCCCAATTGACTGCCGGCCCGGCGGCCAGTCGCGCGACGATGGGCGGGGAAGGGGAGAGGACAGATTTCATACTAATACAGATCGCCTGAAAAGCAACTGAGTTGCATTGTACATGCCAGCCCGCACTATATGCAACTAAGTTGCACACGCGGGCTGGCAGTCCGGGCAGGTGCCGCGTAGGGACAGGTCTGCCTCCCCCAGGCGGAAGCCGGGCGGCAAAGAGAGCGCAAAGGCCGGTTTGATCCCGCTCAGGCAGTACATCTTATTGCAATCAGTGCAATAGAAGTGGGCATGGCCAAGGGTATCGACGGCAGTCGCGCTGAAATGCCATACCCGATCATGGCCTTCGATCTTGTGAGCGAGTCCTCTGGCCACCAACCAGTCCAGCACGCGATAAAGAGTGACGCGGTCGAGGGAACCGTGCGTGGCGAGTTTGGCCTCGATTTCAGCATGGGAAAGCGGACGCTCGACACTGAACAGCACTTCCAGCGTCCGTCGGCGCGCCTCCGTGGCGCGCTCGCCCAAATTAGCAATGGCAGCTTCAGCGCGGGCCTGTGTGGATTGGGTCATAGTGATGCTCTGGTTCCAGACATGCAGCACAGTAACACAACCGGGTTAGCAAACGTAGCAGGCGCTGTATTGCTATGCTTGCTCATGATTTCAGAAAGATTCGCGGAATGATTCATGATAGGCTAATTGTTCAAAAGTATCTTTGTGAGTATACAGGCGTTGCAGTGAAATGCCGGTGCGGACAAATACTTGGGCAAGATCAGCGTGCTGTTTCGCCATGGCTTGTGCGTAGCGGGTGCGTAATCCGGCATCCGCTGTGTCTACTACAAACAACTCTCCGCAGGGTGATATGATACGCAGTTTTCCGGCGTCGGGTAATGTTTCTTCGGCGGGGTCGATAGTCTGTAGCGCCAATACTTCATGGCTGGCGGTGAGTTGCAACAATGCAGGAATGTGTTCGGTACGCAAGTCTTTGAAGTCGCTGATCAGGCAGACCGATGCGCCACGGCCTGCGGTCGCGATCGTGTGTGCCAGCAGCGTGCGCATGGTTACAGCGTGCTGGTCAGCTTTGAGCAACGGTGTCAGCGGCGCGCTGGCGGCGCGCAGCAGTTGCAGCACATTGTTAATATCCCGCGCACCAGGAAAAAACTGCTCATCACTTTCTACCACCATACCGGCTACTGAATCACGCGCTGCCAGGGCAGAAAATGCCAATATCGCGGCGCTGCGTGCGGCAGTGGTGGCTTTTAATTCGCCGCGCGTGCCAAAGTGCATGCTGGGGCGGCGGTCAATCATTAGAAACAACCCTTGGCTGCGTTCTTCACGGAATACTTTCATGATGGGTTTACCGCTGCGGGCAGTGGCGCG
>JANOOA010000073.1:0-6583 GCA_031421115.1 Gammaproteobacteria bacterium
GTGCTGGTGCAGATTCCGGTGTTCATTGCTTTATACTGGGTGTTGCTGGAAAGCGTGGAGTTGCGTCAGGCGCCGTTCATTTTGTGGTTGCAGGATCTTTCAACCCGCGACCCCTATTACGTGCTGCCGCTGATCATGGGTATTACCATGGTAATTCAGCAACGTCTCAATCCGCCGCCGCCGGATCCGGTGATGGCTAAAGTAGTGAAGTACATGCCTTATATCTTCACCCCGTTCTTTGCCTTCTTCCCGTCGGGATTGGTATTGTACTGGGTAGTGAATAACGCCCTGTCAATTGCGCAACAGTGGTTTATCACCCACCGCATTGACAAGCTGGCGGCAAAGCAAGCGAGCTAAAAAAACGGGCCACAAGGCCCGTTTTTTTTGGCGCCTCCACTGTCATTTCGACCGCAGGCGTCCGCCATGGATGGCGGAAGGTAGAGCAACGCAGGAGCAGTTGCCGGGGGAAATGATAATACACCACGGTTTAAAACCGCCGTTTTCAGGTTAGAATATTCGCATGACCATCCCCGCGCTTATTGACACCATCGTTGCCCAAGCCACTCCGCCGGGGCGGGGCGGCGTTGGCATCGTGCGTATTTCCGGGCCACGTGCCGCCAGCATTGCCTCTGCGATATTGGGGCATCTGCCCAGACCGCGTTACGCGGAATACCTGCCGTTTTATGCTGCACCCTATAATGGCGAACGTCATGTTATAGATCGGGGTATTGCGCTGTACTTCCCCGAACCTCATTCTTTCACGGGTGAAAATGTGCTGGAGTTGCAAGGCCACGGTGGCCCGGTAGTGATGGACATGCTGGTCAAGCAGGTCATAGCGCTGGGTGCGCGGCTGGCGCGCCCCGGTGAATTTTCCGAACGTGCGTTTCTTAACGATAAGCTCGACCTGGTGCAGGCCGAAGCGATTGCTGATCTCATTGACAGCGCGTCCGAGCATGCGGCACGCGCGGCGGCGCGCTCGCTGCAAGGTGAGTTTTCCGCGCATATCAACGCGCTCATTGAGCAACTTGTGCAGTTGCGGCTATATGTAGAGTCCGCTATCGACTTCCCTGAAGAGGAAATTGATTTTCTTTCTGGCGGTCATGTTGGCACACGCCTGCGTGACATTATCCATGCGCTACAACAGGCGCGGGCATCAGCGCATCAAGGCGCATTGCTGCGCGAGGGCATGACGGTAGTGATCGCCGGGCCACCCAATGCGGGCAAATCCAGTTTATTGAATCATCTTGCCTGCCGCGATGCTGCCATTGTTGCCAACATACCCGGCACCACCCGTGATGTATTGCGCGAACATATCACGCTTGATGGCCTGCCGTTACACATGGTCGATACCGCCGGCTTGCGTGACAGCAGTGATCCGGTTGAACAGCAGGGTATTCACCGCGCATGGCATGAAATTGCACACGCCGACCGGATACTGCTGATGGTGGATGATGCGCAGATCAATCATGATTTGCCAGGTGGCGGCGCCGCCACCACCGATGATGCTTTGCAAGCCATTACCAGGAAATTACCCAAGCGCGTGCCCGTGACGCTGGTGCGTAACAAGATTGATGTGACAGGGCGTAAGCCTGGCATGAATCACAGCGTGTTTGATGCGGAAATCGGAATATCCATCAAGACCGGCGCGGGGCTGGATGCGCTACGCGAACATCTGAAAGCCTCTATGGGTTACGTCAATAGTGGTGAAGGCGGCTTCATGGCGCGTCGCCGTCATGTCGATGCGTTGCGTCGCGCCTGCGGTGGCCTGGAGCAGGCCGCACATCACTTTCAGGAGCATCGTGCCGGCGAGTTGCTGGCGGAAGATTTGCGCGTCGCGCAAGATACATTATCGGAAATTACCGGGGCGTTTACATCGGATGATTTGCTGGGCAGAATATTTTCCAGTTTTTGTATTGGAAAGTAAGCTTAAAGATCATCCTCAATCAGTCCTCTCAGCGCCTCTAGTCGGGCGCGCTCCTGCGGGCTGAGATATTTCATCTGATACACTTCCACCAGGCCAGGCGTAGCAAGAATTTTGGCAAACTGCTGAATCCAGGCGTTCAGTGCCGCATCCCGGTATTGATAGGCGGCAAAGGGAAATGGTCCCCAGCCTTCACCATCGCGTCCCGCAAATTCTTCGGCGCTCATTTCAATCGGAAAAATTTCTTTGGCGCGTGCTTCCATCTCTTCGGGCGCGAGCGGACATTGCTGTGTGTTGTCGGCGGGGGTCGTCATGGTGGGTTGCGCTGGTAGTGATGGAAAGGCATTGCTTATTGTATGGCAAATTAGGGTTATAAAACTATAATTTTGGGAAAATTAGTACAGACACATTAAAATTAAGATACACTCGGGAAATTAGTCTAGTATGAAAATGGGCGCTTATGGATCGTGCTGTACACGTCTTGTTGGTTGACGATAACCCTGATGATGGGGCGCTAGTTCTGCGTGCCCTGGGTCGGGAATTCCCCCATCTGCATGCCCAGCAGTTTTTTGATCAAGCCGCATTTGACGCCGCATTAGTGGCGGGGGGCTTTGACCTCGTTATTACTGACTATCATATTGGCTGGACAACCGGGCTGGAAGTTTTGCGTTCCGTCAAAACTCACCATCCGCATTGCCCGGTCATTATGTTTACTGGCACTGGGAATGAAGAAATAGCCGTAGACGCGATGAAGGCTAATCTTGACGATTACATTGTCAAGTCAGTCGCGCACATTGCCCGTCTGGGCGTCGCAGCACGTTCATCTGTGGTGCGGGCCAGGCAGCGCCAGGCACTTACGGAGGCCGAACTGCGTTACCGCGATTTATTTAATGGGGTGCCGATCGGGTTATATCAAACCACCCCTGACGGCCAGATTATAGATGCCAACCCTACCCTGTTACAGACTTTGGGATACCAGGACCTGGCGTTATTATGTGCGCTCAATGTGCGTGACCTGTGCGTACACCCTGAAGGATTCGAGCTTTTACAGCACGCTCTGGTAAGTCATGGTGGTAAAACCCGGGGTTTTGTTGCGCAGCTACGCTGTTATGATGGCAGTATTATCTGGACAGAATCGTGTGCGCGCATTGTGCATGATATGCACGGAAATGTTTTGTACCATGAAGGTGCGCTTCAGGATATCAGCGAGCGCCGCAGCGCGGAAGCGCGCATGCACTATCTGGCGTATCACGATGATCTTACTGGTTTGCCCAACCGTGTCATGTTCAAATATCGTCTTGAGCAAGCGATTGCTGAGAGTGGGCGACGCGGCACGCTGCTGGCCTTGCTGCTGCTCGACATGGATCGTTTCAAAGCCATTAATGATACCCTGGGGCATGCCGTGGGTGATGAGCTACTCAAAATTCTCGGCGAGCGGTTGTCCGGTTGTGTACGTGATTGTGATACGGTATCGCGTTTGGCGGGTGATGAATTTGCGCTGATTTTGCCTGATTTAACCCATGGGGAAGATGCGGCGCGGGTGGCGAAAAAAATTCTGAATGCCTTTGTCCCTCCGTTTAATATAAATGGCCACGAGCTTTTCATGAGCGCGAGCATTGGCATTGCAACCTATCCGATGGATGGAGACAGCCTCGATATGTTGCTGCGTAATGTCGATATCGCCATGTATCACGCCAAAGAACATGGCCGCAACACGTTTCAGTTTTACGCCACAGAAATGAATACCCAGGCCTTTGAGCGCCTGTCCCTGGAGAATGCCCTGCGTCATGCGCTGGAACGTAATGAACTCTTCCTGCACTACCAGCCGCAACTGGATCTGCGTACGGGTAAAATTATCGCCGTAGAAGCGCTGCTGCGCTGGCAGCACCCCGAATTAGGCGTGATCTCGCCGCTGCAATTCATCCCCATCGCCGAAGAAACCGGTATGATTACACCCATCGGCGAATGGGTGCTGCGCACCGCCTGCGCACAGAATAAAGCCTGGCAGGTCGCGGGACGGCCCCACTTGCGCGTCGCAGTCAACCTATCAGCCCGCCAGTTGCGTCAATCAAACTTTACCCACGTCATTGAGCAGATACTGCAGGAGACGGGGCTGGCGCCGTGTTATCTGGAGCTGGAGCTCACTGAAAGCATGCTGATGCACAACACCGAAAATGCCATCGCCATGCTCGCCGCGCTGGACGCCATGGGCATCGACATCTCGATCGATGATTTTGGCACCGGCTACTCCAGTCTGGCTTACTTGAAACGCTTACCTATCAAGGCACTGAAGATAGATAAATCCTTTGTCAGCGACATCCCCGGCGATCTTGACGACGCCGCCATTGCCTCCACCATTATCGTTATGGCGCATAATCTGGGCATTCGTGTGATCGCTGAAGGTGTTGAAACGCCCGCGCAAAAAGACTTTCTCATCTCGCACGCCTGTGATGCCATGCAAGGTTACTTGTTCAGCCGCCCCGTAGAACCAGATAAAATCCCGCCACTTCTCGTTTCCGCCGCCACACTGTAAAATAGATAACATCCACCGTGCAGGGACGCACAAGTGCCGCGAGCGCAGGACGCGCAGGAGCGGCCGCATAAACCAAGCAGATGATCTGCTTTAGGAAGCCCCCTTTGAAACACCACATTGAGCACCTGCTTGCAAGCGCCCTGGCTGAGTTGCAGCGCAGCAACGAATTGACTGGTGCACCGCCGTGCAGGGACGCACAAGTGCCACGAGCGCAGGACGCGCAGGAGTGGCCGCCACGCATCGCGGTTGAGCGCACCCGTGACCGGACGCACGGCGAGTTTGCCAGCAATATAGCGATGACGCTGGCGAAGGCCGCGCGCTGCAAGCCGCGTGACCTCGCTGGAAAAATCGTTGCAGCGCTGCCCGCTTCCGACAAAATCGCCAAGGTCGAAATCGCTGGCCCGGGGTTTATAAATTTTTACATGACGCCCACTGCTTTTCAGAGCGTCATTACTGACATTCTTGCGGCGGGTGCGCGCTACGGACGCAGTACAGTGGGCGCGAATCGCAGCGTACAGGTGGAGTTCGTCTCGGCCAACCCTACTGGACCATTACACGTCGGCCACGGGCGGGGCGCCGCGTATGGCGCAGCGGTCGCAGACTTGCTGGAAGCGGTGGGCTACACGGTACACCGTGAATATTATGTTAACGATGCTGGGCGTCAGATGGATATTCTCGGCACCAGCATGTGGTTGCGTTATCTGGAGCTGTGCGGCGAGAGCCTGGTGTTTCCTGCCAACGGTTACAAAGGCGGATACGTGCGTGACATTGCCGCAAAACTGTATCAACAGCAGGGCGAGAGCCTGCGTCATGCGGCCGCCATAGTGATGCAGGATCTGCCGCTTGATGAGCCTGCGGGCGGTGACAAAGAAGATCATATTGACGCCCTCATCGCACGTGCCAAACATCTGTTGGGCCCTGCAACGTATCGCCAGATGTTTGATTTGGGGTTGAACGACATTCTCAACGATATTCGTGAAGACTTGAGCGAGTTCGGCGTCAACTACGACACCTGGTATTCGGAGCGTTCGCTGTATGAAAACGGTGCGGTAGATCGCGTCGTAGATCGCCTCAAAGCCAGTGGCCACATGTATGAGCAGGACGGCGCGCTGTGGTTTCGTTCCACTGATTATGGCGATGAAAAAGATCGCGTAGTGGTGCGTGATAATGGCCAAAAAACTTATTTCGCCGCCGATATCGCTTATCACATGGATAAGCTCGAACGTGGTTTTGAGCGCGTTATTGATGTGTGGGGCGCCGACCATCACGGCTATGTGCCGCGCGTCAAAGCGGCGCTGACCGCCATGGGCTATGATGCAGCGCGCCTCGACGTGCTGCTGGTGCAATTCGCTATTCTTTACAGGGGTGGTGAAAGAATGCAGATGTCGACCCGGTCCGGTGAGTTTGTAACATTGCGTTCACTGCGTCATGAAGTCGGTAATGACGCCGCACGTTTTTTCTATGTGTTGCGCAAGTGCGAACAGCATCTGGACTTTGATCTGGATCTTGCCAAATCACAGTCCAGTGACAACCCCGTCTACTACATACAATATGCGCACGCACGCATTTGCAGCGTGATCCGTCAGTTGCAGGGAAAAGCATTGCACTGGGACGAAACACAAGGCTGCTCCAGCCTGGATCGCCTGCAAGAAGGCCACGAGCAGGCATTAATGCTGGCGTTGTCACGTTATCCTGAAGTGCTGGAAAGCGCCGCGCTGAATCACGAGCCACACCAGCTCGCGCATTTTCTGCGTGATCTTGCCAACGACTTTCACACCTACTACAACGCGCATATGTTTATTGTTGACGATGCCGCGCTGCGCAATGCACGGCTCAATTTGATTATCGCTACGCGCCAGGTGCTGCATAACGGATTAACGCTGCTGGGCGTATCTGCCCCTGAAACCATGTGATGCCATTGCCTGATAAGCTGCAACGATTTTCCGGCACCGTTTGAGTCATGGCTCGCGACTATCCCCGTGACTATAAAGGTACCTGGAAAAAGAAATCCCCGGCACGTACCCCCGTGCCTGGTTGGGTATGGCTGGCCAGCGGTCTGGCTATCGGTTTGTTCGTGGCCTTTTTAATCTGGCTGGACAAGCGGCCTGCCGCCCCATCCGCCGTGCAGG
>JANOOA010000074.1:0-19229 GCA_031421115.1 Gammaproteobacteria bacterium
ATTTAATTACGTATCCCTTCCACTTCCAGCATGATGACCATCTCATCGCCCACCGCAGGCAGGGCAAATTTCACACCGAAATCCGAGCGCTTGATTTTGGTGGTGGCATCAAAACCGCATACGAATTTTTCTTTTTTCGGATCCATCGGGTGAATGCCGCAGTTGATGCTTTGCACATCCAGCTTCACTGGTTTACTCACGCCAGAAATAGTAAGCGTGCCGTCAACGGTGGCTTTTTTTGCGCCGCTGAAAGTCACTTTGCTGGATTTGTAAGTAATTTCCGGAAATTCGGCAGCATTCAGAAAATCTGGTGAACGCAAATGATCGTCACGTTTTTTCATGCCAGTGTCGACAGAGGCGGCATCAATCACGATGTCTATGGCACTGGTGGTGCCGGTCTTATCCAGCACGATTTTGCCTTTAGTGGTGTTGAAACGGCCATGCATGGTGGAAAAACCCAGGTGGCTAATCGTGAAGTGAGGATAGGTATGATCGGGGTCAATAGTATAAGTTTCCGCAGCAAAGGCAGAAAAAGAAAGGCTAGTAAGTGCGGCGGCCAGAATCAGTTTACGCATAATGTATTCTCCTTGGGTGGGTGATTTTTAAAAATTAAAACATGATTATGATGCATTACATGGGCGGCGCACCGGCTTCTCGCCACACCAGATAAATCGCGCCTGCCGCCGCCGGCAGAGTCAATATCACCAGTGCTGCGGCCTGGCCCCATAAGGGCAGTTTTTGGGGCAGTGGTATGCGTGCGAGCAGGGGTATTGCCGCCAGCGCCAGCAGGCTATACCACGGCAGTGTCGCATACGTCATGGCGCTGACGCCGATTAACCCGCTTAACAAGGCGGCTGGCAGTAACATTAACTGGCCCACCGGCAAGGTCTTTTTAAAAATGCTCAGCAATAAAAAAGCACCCGTGGCGGCGGCCAGCGCCGAGGCCAGTTGCCCGAGCAGTGCCGATGCACCCATCAGCGCCGCAATGCCAGTGCCCAGCCCGAGTGACATAAGTGCGGCATCGACGCGCAGGGCGCGGTTACGCAGGCCTTCGAGCGCTAATAAAATCCACACTACGTAGGCGATGCTGCCCACACCATGTATCCATAATGCAGCGCCTTCCATACGCATCAACGGCGGCCAGATGAGCCATAGCACTGCGCCGCCGCCAAGCACGGCGAGTAACGGATAAAGCTGGCGCGGTTTTGGCGCCAGGTAGTCAAGCGCCAAGCCCACGACGGCGGCGCACATGCCCATCAGTATCAGTTTGCGGGTGCTGGTGAGCGGTGTGAATTCGAAGCCGGTAATCAGCGATACGCTGACATAGAAGCCTGCAATCACAGCCAGCCCCGCCCAGTACCAACCGACGGGTTTAAGCAGCAGACCGATCACCAGCGCCGCAATAAAGGGCGCTACAGCGGCTTGCACAATAGGGTTGACCAACAGTTCATCCATGATTATCCAACCTGTTTGCGGCGTTAATAACATGCTACACAAAGACTTTATGGGGTGATATTAAATATTTTTGAGATTTTAGTTCAAAAAATTTAAACTGCTATTTTGGGGCTGCGCCGTTGATCTGCGCCATGGTGTTTTCAATCCAGTGTTCCGCCAGCGTATTGATTTCGCTGGCGTGACGCCCGGCAGTGGCAATCGGTAGCCCGATAACCAGGCGTATGGTTCCTGGCTGTTTCAAAAAACCACGTTTTGGCCAGAATTCTCCGGCGTTGTGGGCAACGGGCACCACAGCGCACCCTGCGCGATGAGCCAGCAACGCACCCCCGGGCGCGTAGGGGCGTTTTTCGCCGGGCGCGACCCGCGTACCCTCGGGGAAAATTACCACCCACATGCCGTCTGTGAGTCGCTGCGTGCCTTGCTCAACAAGTTGCCGCAAGGCTTGGCGAGCCGCCTGACGATTAATCGCTATGGGCTTGAGCATCGCCAGTCCCCAGCCGAAAAGCGGCGCCCATAATAACTCGCGTTTGATCACCCATACCTGCTGCGGAAAAATCATCTGCAACGCCAGGGTTTCCCATGCCGATTGATGCTTGCACAGAATCACGCAGGGATCACTGGGAATGTTTTCTGCGCCCTCGACGCGATAGTCCAGTTTGCATGTCACCGCCAGCCACCATAGATTAAAGCGCGCCCATTGGCTGATGAAAGCATAGCGTTGCCGCAACGGCAATGGAAAAGTGAGTATGCTCAGCGGCGCGAACAGCAGCGTTGAAGTGATCATGCCGAGTGAGAAAAGCAGGGAGCGGAGGAAGAGCATGGGATTGCCGGTTGTTTGTGGCGTGCTGTTAGCCAATGTCCAAACTGCCGGTCATAGTCACTCTAACCGCTATAGAGCTACTTAACTCTGTAGTAAATTTAGAAATATCCGCCACGTGATTCATCAAATCTCCAAGTTGTTTCAGCAGCGCGAGGCGGTTGGCGCGTAATGCGCTATCCTCTGCCATGACCATGACTTTTTCGAAGAACGTGTCGACCGGTTCGCGCAGGCCAGCAAGACGTTTCATGGCGCCCTCGTAGTTTCCGCGCTCGAATAGCCCGGTGATGTCCCCGCGCAATTCGGTAATTTTTCTGAAAAGATCATGTTCGGCGCGTTCGCTGAGCAGGTGTTCTTGAACGGTATCCGGTACTGTCTCGCTGGTCTTGTTGAGAATGTTGCGGATACGCTTGTTCGCCGCTGCGAGGCTTTCCGCTTCTGGAAGTGCGCGAAACGCCGTGACGGCGTGGATGCGCTGATTGAAATCAGCGGGATGTGTGGGGCGATTCGCCAGCACCGCTTCAAACACATCAGGACGAATGCCTTGTTCATGATAGTAACCACGCAGGCGTTCCATCATGAAGTCAAAGACTTGTGGCGCAACGCTGTCTTTTTTCAGTGTATCAGGCAAGTTTGCCACAGCGGTAATCAGTAGCTGTTGCAGATCCAGATCAAGCTTGAGCCTGCTTTCGATAATGATGCGCAACGTACCCAATGCTGCGCGGCGCAGTGCGTAAGGATCTTTATCGCCGCTGGGTGCCTGGCCGATGGCGAAGATGCCGGCCAAGGTATCCAGCCGATCGGCAATCGCCACGATCTGACCGGGGATAGATTGCGGTAGCGCGTCGCCCGCATGGCGTGGCAAATAATGTTCTTCGATGGCTTGCGCCACTTGCCAGTCTTTACCGTCACGCGTGGCATAGTAGCGCCCCATGACGCCCTGCAGTTCGGGAAACTCACTGACCATGGAGGTTAAAAGGTCGCATTTACAGAGTTCTGCGGCGTGTTCGGTATGTTCTTTTGCACCCTTGAAAAACGGTGTGTTGTCTGTCCCTGCTGCGATAGCGCCAGCCAGGGCTTTGACACGTTGCACCTTGTCGTAAATCGTCCCCAGCTTTTCTTCAAACACTACGGATTTGAGTTTTTCGAGGCGGCTGAGCAGCGGGTGCTTGCAATCCTGTTCCCAGAAAAACGCCGCATCGGTAAAACGCGGACGAATTACGCGCTCATTGCCTTCGCGCACTTTGTCAGGGTCGCGGCTTTCGATGTTGGAAATGGTGATGAAATAGGGCAGTAATTTGCCGTTACCATCCACTGCATGAAAGTATTTTTGATTGCCTTTCATGGTGGAGATCAAGGCTTCCTGCGGTACGTCCAAAAAGCGTTTCTCGAACTGCCCCGTCAGTGCCACGGGCCACTCCACCAAACCAGTAACTTCATCCAATAAAGCATCGTCAATGACGGCCACGCCGCCGAAAGATACTGCGGCTTCGATGACCTGGGCGCGAATTGCTTCACGTCGTGCGGCGAAGTCGGGCATGACGCGACCTTCAGTTTGCAGCAGTGGCGCATAGGCCGCAGGTTCGGCAAGGTACATTGAAACAGGATGATGAAAACGATGCCCGCGCGTTTCGCGCCCGGTACGCACGCCGAGAATTTCAGCGTCAACAACCTCGTCGCCAAACAACAGCACCACCCAATGTACCGGGCGCACAAATTCAACCCGCGATGAACCCCAGCGCATGCGCTTGGGAATCGGCAGTGCCGCCAGCGACTGTTCGATGATGGCAGGTAATAATTCTGTAGTGGCGCGGCCTATTTGGTTAGAGCGAAACACCAGCCATGCGCCTTTGTCAGTTTCGAGTTTTTCAAGCTGTTCCACTTCAACACCGCAGGAGCGCGCAAAGCCTTGAGTCGCTTTGGTGGGCAGGCCATTGTCGTCAAAGGCGGCATTCAGCGCCGGGCCACGGCGCTCGACCGGACGGTCGGTCTGTGAAGTGGAAAGCGCAGTGATATGCACCGCTAAACGGCGCGGTGTGGCATAGGGATGTATGGCGCCATATTCCAGTCCCGCCTGAGCAATCCCTGCGGCAATGCCGTTGCTAAAGGCATCCATCAATTTCTTTAATGCTTTAGGCGGCAATTCCTCAGTGCCTATTTCTACCAGCAAGTCGCGGTGCAGGCTCATGCCGCACCTCCGTTCTCTTTTGTCATGGGAAAGCCCAGTGCCTCGCGGCGTTGATAATAGGCTTCGGCCACCGCCCGCGCCAGTGTGCGCACGCGCAAAATAAAGCGCTGACGCTCGGTCACGGAAATGGCGCGGCGTGCATCCAGTAAATTAAAGGTGTGCGATGCCTTGAGCACCATTTCGTAAGCAGGTAAGGGCAACCCCGCCCCAATGAGTTTTTTGCTCTCACGTTCGCAGGTGTCGAACCAGCCAAACAACGCTGCAACGTCGGCATGTTCAAAGTTGTAGGTAGACATCTCCACTTCGTTTTGATGAAACACATCGCCGTAGCTTACGACACCCTGCGGGCCGCGCGCCCACGTCAGATCATAGACGCTTTCCACGCCCTGCAAAACCATGGCGATGCGCTCCAGGCCGTAGGTAATCTCACCCGTCACCGGTTGGCACTCCAGCCCGCCCACCTGCTGAAAATAAGTGAACTGCGTTACCTCCATGCCATTCAGCCACACTTCCCAGCCCAGCCCCCAGGCACCCAGCGTGGGTGATTCCCAGTTGTCTTCAACGAAGCGGATGTCATGCACCAGCGGATCAATACCGAGCATTTTCAGCGAACCCAGATACAGCTCCTGAATATCCAGCGGTGAGGGTTTGATGATGACCTGAAACTGATAATAATGTTGCAGGCGATTGGGATTTTCGCCGTAACGCCCGTCCGTCGGGCGGCGCGAAGGCTGCACATAGGCGGCACGCCACGGCTCCGGGCCAATCGCGCGCAAAAAGGTGGCGGGGTGAAAGGTGCCTGCGCCGACCTCCATGTCATAAGGTTGCAGCAGCACGCAACCCTGGGCCGCCCAATAATTTTGCAGCGCCAGAATCAGGCCTTGGAAGGTGGTGGCATCGATCGGTGTGTTGTTAGTGTTGTTCAAAATAAACCCTGGCTGCAAACCCAAAAGCGATAATTTCCATATCATCCTGAGAAAAGCTATTGAACCACGGAAAACACAGCAAATATGTCATTCGGCAGCGGCGCGACCACAGCATCAAGGGGGACACATTCAACCCAGATTTTCCATTAACCTCGTAGTGAGGATGCGCAAGGTGCTGAATCTGGGCTCAAGGCGTGGCAGACTCAATACTGCGATGTCCGTTACCTTGATTAACAGTTATCGTGCTGTTCTTCATGAACCCGCAGGCGATTCGCCCGCACGAATCCTAGAATATAGGCAAACGCCGCTGGATTACTTGTCTCAAGCGATTTATCCACCACCAGGCATTTTTCGCCGTTAATCACACGCGGCTGCACACTTTCATCATAATGCAGTCGGTGGTCAGGGCCAAAATTAGCCAGCGTTGTTGAGATGCGTTCAATCCAATCACTGGGACGGAATTTACGTCCGTCTTCGGCAACACTTTCAATCACTAATCTACACACCTGATTTGACATCTTATTTCCATAATTAACCGCCAACTACACACGAATATGTAGCACAATCCTTGCCAAGCCCATAAGGCACTGACTCATCAGGAGCATTATACAATGAACCGTGATCTGTCGTCGCCTATATCCACGGAAGTGCTTGTGAAGTTATCGGCTGTGCCTCACAAATAATTAACCAAGCCTTGTGCATTTGCATAACTATTTTAAGGGGTTAGCTTTTTTACTTGGCGGTTCTTGAGCACCCCTGCGCGAGAGTTTAACCGCTGTAAAATTTAAAAGCTGTGACAGATTAAGCATTTTTCTCATACAATGGTTGCAATAGGCCGAGAAAATAAATAACGTCGGATTCGCCCTTTACAGTGCGCCTTTGCACCATTATCGAGCCCAAGACACGCCACTGAACTCCCACGGGGGAATAATGAACACAAACAATATTGATTCCATATTGCAGGAGCATCGCTTGTTTGTGCCACCTCAGGCGTTTGCGGCTGCCGCACGCATCAAGTCGCGCACTGAACTGGCGGCGCTGCAACACCAGGCCGACCAGGATCACGAAGCCTTTTGGGGGAGTCTGGCGCAGCAGGAAATCACCTGGCAGCGCCCCTTCCAGAGCATATTGGACAGCTCACAGGCACCGCACTACGCTTGGTTTAAAGACGGGCTGCTGAATGTTTCTTACAATTGCCTGGATCGCCATTTGCCGGAGCGCGGCCAGAAAACCGCCATTGTCTTTGAGGGCGAACCGGGTGACATCCAGCGCCTGACATATGCTGAGCTACACAGTGAAGTGTGCCGTTTTTCCAATACCCTGAAAAGACTGGGGATTACCTCCGGCGACCGGGTGGTGATTTACCTGCCAATGATCCCCGAAGCAGTCATCGCGATGCAGGCCTGCGCCCGTATTGGCGCGATTCATTCGGTGGTGTTTGGCGGTTTTTCGGCGGATTCGCTACGTGACCGCATTGAGGATGCAGGCGCCAAAATGCTAATTACTGCGGACGGCGGTCACCGGGGCGGTAAAGTTGTGGAACTTAAAGCCGCTGCCGACAAGGCGCTGGCGAAGGGTTGCCCGAGCATTGAAAATGTGGTGGTCTACCGACGTACCGGCCATGACATTGCCATGCAGGGCGGGCGTGACGTTTGGTGGCACGAGGCCATTGCCAAGGCGACAGCGCAGTGTTCACCGGAGTGGGTCGACAGTGAGCACCCCCTGTTTTTGCTGTATACCTCCGGCTCTACCGGCAAGCCCAAGGGCATTCAGCATTCCAGCGGCGGCTATTTGCTGGGCGCCATTACCACCATGAAGTGGGTATTTGATATCCGCGATGACGACTTGTTCTGGTGTACCGCCGACGTCGGCTGGATCACCGGCCATACTTATGTCGCTTACGGCCCGTTGGCGGTGGGCGCAACGCTGCTGATGTACGAAGGTGCGCCCACCGTGCCCGACGCCGGGCGCTTCTGGGACATCTGCGCGCGGCACAAGGTGAGCATTTTTTACACAGCACCCACGGCGATTCGCGCCCTGATGAAGCTCGGCGATGAATTACCAGCCGCCCATGACTTATCGAGTCTGCGCCTGCTAGGTACAGTGGGCGAGCCGATCAACCCCGAGGCGTGGATGTGGTATCACCGCGTCATCGGCCATGAACGTTGCCCGATTGTAGACACCTGGTGGCAGACCGAGACCGGCTGCCACATGCTCGCACCCATCCCCGGCGCGGTGGCGACCAAACCCGGCTCCTGCACCCTGCCCCTGCCCGGCATTGTGGCCGATGTGGTGGACGAACAGGGCAACAGCATTACGACGCCCGACCAAGGTGGCCATCTGGTGATTAAAAAACCCTGGCCGTCGATGTTACGCACCATCTGGGGCGACGATGCGCGTTACGTCAGCACTTATTGGGGCAAGTTTGATGGCAAATATTATTTAGCGGGCGACAGCGCGCGGCGCGATGCGGACGGCTATTTCTGGATTATGGGGCGCGCCGACGACGTGATTAAAGTATCTGGCCACCGTCTCGGCACCATGGAGATCGAGTCGGCGCTGGTGGCGCACCCCCGTGTCGCTGAGGCCGCCGTGGTGGGTCGCCCCCACGACATCAAGGGCGAGGCGATCTTCGCCTACGTGGTACTGAGAGGGTCACGCCCGGCGGGCGGCATTGACGAAGCGCTCACCCGTGAATTGCGCGACTGGGTGGGGGAGCAGATCGGCGCGATTGCCAAACCCGACGACATCCGCTACGCAGACAACCTGCCCAAAACCCGCTCAGGCAAGATCATGCGCCGTTTGCTGCGCACCCTCGCCAGCGGCCAGACCATCACGCAGGATACGTCCACATTGGAAAATGAGGGGATTTTATTGCAGTTGCAGGGTAAGGCATAAGGGCCTGTTTATAGAAAAAAGCATCTACCATTAATGCCCATTTTCGATTAATCTTGCTGGATTTTTACAGCGAATACGCCAGGAACCTGCTGGCTTCAGGCACACGAATAGAGGAGATAAGTATGGGCGCACAATGGAAAGCAAAAGGCAGGGAAGCGGCGGCTAACGCCAAGGGTCGGGTTTTTACCAAACTATCCAAGGAAATCATTGTTGCCGCGCGTGCGGGTGCTGACCCGGATATGAATCCACGCTTACGGCTGGCAGTGGAACAGGCGAAGAAAGCATCTATGCCGCGAGAAACCATTGAGCGCACCATCAAGAAAGGCGCGGGTTTGCTCGACACCGGCACCGCCTACGAGAAGCTCATCTATGAAGGTTTTGCACCACACCGGGTTCCGGTGATTGTCGAATGCCTGACAGATAATGCTAACCGCACCGCGTCGAATATTCGCGTGCTGTTTCGCAAGGGACAACTGGGGGCGTTAGGCTCAGTCTCCTGGGACTTTGACCACCTGGGGATGATTGAGGCATCCCCAGAATCGCCAGAGGCAGATGCAGAGCTTGCCGCCATTGAGGCGGGCGCTTCCGATCTGGAACCTGCCGACGACGGCGCTACCCTGTTTCTCACCGAATCCACAGATATGGACGCAGTGTGCCGCGCTTTACCTGCGTATGGATTTGTGGTGCGGTCTGCCCAGTTAGGTTACCGCCCCAAAAATCCGGTTACGCTGGGTGATGCAGAGCGCGCGGAAGTTGAGGCGTTTCTGGAATCCGTCGATGAAGACGATGACGTGCAGAATGTGTTTGCAGGATTGGCGGGGTAATCCTACTGCGCGGGAGAAGCTGTTGTGCCAGCAGGCGCAGGCGTTACGCTTGGAAGCGTCGGTAAATTTTTCTTGCGGGGATTAACCTTATACATCACCACCTTGATGCCATCAAAATTAACGTCTTCACGTACGGTGAGGACTTCGTTGGTGTCACCGTTGGTGTATTTGGCTTTATAGCGCGAGATGTAGACATTGCCGGTTAAAATGGTATTAACCACGGTGTCTTTAATTTCATAACTGAGCAGATCACCGAGCAAAGCATGCTGCTCTTTCATATAGCTTTCCCATTGAACTGGGTCTTCGTCTTTTGAAAATAACATCGACGCCTGCTCAAAGTCCTTTGCCTTGATCATCGCATAAAACTTTTGATCAAGCGCGCCAGCCTGTACCGGGTCTGCGGGCTTCCCTTCACACCCTGCCAGAAAAAATACCACAACAAAAGAAAACAGCATGATGACGCGAAAATTTACTTTGGAATTCATTTTATTTACTCACGCACTCAGCCTTACCACACATTATAAAATGTAGTGAATAACCGAAAACAAAGAAAGCCCCTCCCACCCCTTGCTTCAACTATTCTTTGTAACGCGGTTATTCACTACAAACCGGAAACGGCCCATGCCCATATAGGCAAACTCAACCGTCATCAATTATCTTAAGCGCCATGCTATACAAAAAATTCTTTTTTTGCCCGGTAATTTTTGCAGCCAGGGCAGCGGCCTGTTTCACCGGTAATTCATTCAGCAACAGGCGTACAATTCGTTCAGCCTCTGCGTCGGCTGCAGCATTCTCGGCGCCGTCAGCGCCCTGCACCAGCACGACGAATTCACCTTTTTGCTGGTGATGGTCCACCTGCACCCACTGACATAATCCGCTCAGGGTATCGCCCTGTATGGTTTCAAAAATCTTGGTCAATTCTCGCGCCACTACGGCGCGGCGGGCCAACCCCAAAACCTGCGCCATATCCTGCAGGGAGTCTACAATGCGATGACCTGACTCGAAGAATACCACAGTCCGGCTGTCAATCCTAAGCTCTTCCAGTCGCTGCCGTCGAGCAGTCGCTTTGGCGGGTAAAAAACCTTCGAAAACAAAACGATCGGTCGGCAGGCCAGACACCGACAACGCCGCGATCAAGGCGCTGGGGCCAGGAACCGGCACAACGCGCAGCCCGTGTTCACGCGCGGCGCGCACCAGATGATAACCGGGGTCGCTGATCAATGGCGTACCAGCATCGCTGATCAAGGCGATATTCTCGCCCGCTTGCAGACGCGTAATCAGCTCGGCGCTGCGCTCACGCTCATTGTGATCATGCAAAGCGATGCAGGGCGTGACAATGCCAAAATGCCGCAGCAGGGGCAGGCTGTGCCGGGTATCCTCAGCCGCAATTACCTGAACCTGTGTCAATGTCTCTACCGCACGTGGCGTCATATCGCCAAGATTGCCCAGAGGTGTCGCTACAATGTAAAGTATGCCTGAAGACATTAAACCTGAAAACCTCAACTGAATCTAGTGAATCTAATAAAGGGCGATGGGGATTCATCATGTTAGCGTATAATCATTACATGCCACTGCAATCAACACCAGCCCGGATAGTGAATTTGTGACGCATGTTCTCGCAAGTTTTATATTGCTATGCGCTGGATTCAGCTTGGCAGGCTGCGCTGTGGCAATGGAAGAAAGTGGTATGGCGCGTCTGGCAGAGGCGCCGGCACGCATCGCCTTGCTGTTGCCCGCGTCTGGCCCACTGGCAAAAACGGCGGAGGCGGTGCGCGATGGATTTTTTGCGGCGCACTTTTATCGCCTCAACAAAACCTGGCAACCCGTGATTCAGGTCTATGACTCAGGGTCACGCACCGATACCATGCTGGCAGCCTATCGCCAGGCTGTGGCGGATGGCGCCGAGATCGTGGTCGGCCCGCTTGATCGGGATGGCGTAAAAGCTTTGGCGCACGGCGGTGATGTGTTGTCTGCACATAGCGCAGATGCGCTGCCTATACATAGCGTAACAGTGCCAACGCTGGCGTTGAATTACACGGACACCCCCACAACTCCTGGCCTGACTGCCGCACCCGGCCATCTATATCAGTTTGGCCTGTCTCCCGAAGACGAAGCCCGCGCCGCCGCCGAACGTGCCTGGCTCGAAGGCCGTCGCAAAGCCATTGCATTTGTGCAAAAAGGTGATTGGGGAAGTCGCGTGCTGCACGCTTTCAAGACACGTTTCGAGGCATTGGGTGGCAGCGTGATTGACACGCAGAGTTATGACCCGGCCAGCAGTGATTTTGCAACGCCCTTGCGCAAATTGCTGGGTGTCACCGAAACAAAAACGCGTGCGCGTCCCACCAAAGCTGACTCCGCTATTCCCGAGCCACCAAAACGACGTCAGGATATGGATTTCATATTCCTCTCAGCATTTACGCAACAGGCGCGGCAGATTCGCCCGCATTTGTTATTCTTTTATGCGGGTGACGTGCCGGTGTATACCACCTCACACGCCTACACCGGCAAGCTGGACAGGAATGCTGACGCTGATCTGAACGGCCTGATGTTCAGTGATATGCCGTGGGTGCTGGGCGCAGAATCCCCCCAACCATTGCAACGCGCTATCACGCGCCTGTGGCCGCAATCTGCTGAACAGTTCAAACGCCTCTACGCGCTGGGTGTAGACGCTTACAACCTGATTCCGCTACTGTCGCGCATGAGTGCCGACCCTGGCGAACGCATGGCAGGTGAAACCGGTAATCTGCGCATGGATGAAGCGCAACGCATCCATCGTGAGCCACGCTGGGCGCGCTTTGTAGAAGGTGAACCACTGCTGCTCGAACATCTGGCAGAGCCAGTGGCGCCGCCTGAAACAGTGCCGCAAACGGCGCCATCGCCATAGCCGCTCCACCATCATCAGCAGACTCGATGGTGCGCTCCATTGGAACTTCTATTGGTCAGGCCGCCGAAGATCTCGCCTGCCGTTATCTGCAAGACCAGGGGTTACACTTGATAGAGCGTAATTACCGCTGCAAACGCGGGGAAATTGATCTGGTGATGCGTGACGCCAGCAGCGTAGTCTTTGTGGAAGTACGTTACCGGCGTAACAACCGTTTCGGCAGCGGCGCAGAAAGTGTGAATCGTTACAAGCAAGCCAAATTAATCGCCACTGCGTTACACTATCTGCAATCGAACAAAGCAGCCGCAAAATCCCCGGCGCGCTTTGATGTGATTTCTGTCACCTTACAGGGAGAAGTCGGACATACCACTGAAATTCAGTGGATAAAAAACGCCTTCGACGCTACGCCATGAAAGTGGCAACTTGATTAATAAGGAGTATTAAAACGTGGACAAGAAAATTTCATTATTACTTATCAGCGGATGTTTAACGGTTGCTATGTTGCAAGGCTGCGCTGGTGTGCTGGTCGCAGGTGGTGCCGCCGGTGCATCCATGGCAGGAGATCGCCGCACCGCCGGCACCTTCGTCGAAGATCAGTCAATTGAAATCAAGGCCATCAATTCAATATTTGGCGACAAGGAGCTGGCCGACAAAGCGCGCATTAATGCCACCGCATATAATGGCCTCTTACTGCTTACCGGGCAAACCCCCACAGAAGAATTGCGCGACCGCGCCGTGAACCGTGTTACTAACATTGATAAAGTCCGGCGTGTACACAATGAAATCACCATCGGCGAACCCATTGCCTTCCAGATCAATACCAGAGATAGCTGGATTACTACGCGCGTTAAAAGCACTTTGCTTGGCACAAAAAATATCGCCGCCAACCATATTAAAGTCGTTACAGACAACGGCGTGGTATATTTGATGGGACTGGCAACTCACGCTGAAGCAGATACCGCCAGCAATATCGCCAGCAATATTGCTGGCGTACAGCGTGTCATTAAAATCTTTGAGTATATTGATTAATAGTTATGATACCGCCCACCTTCCAGCACCAGCTTGCCGCCATCGTTGGATCCGATTGTGTTCTCAGCGAGATCGCGGATTGCTGGTCTTACGGGTATGATAATAGCCGTCGTCATGCACAACCCGAGTTAGTGGCATTTGCCACCACCCATACTCAGGTGCGTGACATTGTGCTGCTGTGCAATGAGCATAATGTCGCGCTGGTGGCGCGCGGTCGTGGCACTGGCACCACCGGAGCAACAGTGCCGTTGCACGGCGGCGTGGTCTTGTCATTGGAGCGCATGAATCGCATCATTAGCGTTGATCCTGACAATCGCGTGATCGTCGTCGAACCTGGCGTCACCAATCAGGAAGTGCAGGATGCTGCGGGAAAGCATGGCTTTTTCTGGCCGCCCGACCCCACCAGCGCCGCCTATTGCACCGTGGGTGGAAACCTTGCCTATAATTCCGCAGGGCCACGCGCCGTAAAATACGGTACGCCGCGCGAAAACACGCTGGGGCTACGCGCCGTGACAGGCGCGGGCGACGAAGTTCGTCTGGGCGTCTACACCACCAAGGGCGTGGTGGGTTACGACCTGACCCGCCTGGTGATTGGCTCAGAAGGCACGCTCGCCATTATTACCGAAGCCACTCTCAAGCTGACACCCTTACCCGAAGCCAAACGTACTTTGCGTGCCATTTATAGCACTATGCGTGCAGCAGCCAGCGCGGTTTCACGCATCATGGCGCAACCGATGACACCCTGCGCTCTGGAATTCATTGATGGGCGCGCCATAGAAATGATTCGCAATTATTCCAAGGCTGATTTACCCATCGGTGCGGGTGCATTGTTAATGATTGAGGTAGATGGCGCACAGGTTGCCATGGACGAAGCGGTGGCTGCCATCACGCGTGCTGCGCAAAGTGACGAGATGCTCAATATTCAGGTCGCACGCACTGTGCAGGAAATTAATGACATGTGGGCTACGCGCAAAGCGTTATCCCCGGCATTGCGCACCATTGCGCCAAAAAAAATTAACGAGGATATTGTGGTTCCGGTATCAAGAATGCCGGAATTGATTGATGGGCTGGAGCTGTTGTCGCAAGAGTTTGACATTACCATCGTCAACTTTGGGCATGCTGGCAATGGCAACATTCACGTTAATTTTCTGGTAGACCCGGAAAACGTCCCGCAAATGCACCGCGCCGAACAATGCCTGGACAGAATGTTCAGCCTGGTATTGCAGCTACATGGCACGCTATCAGGCGAGCATGGCGTGGGGATTGAAAAGCGCGACTTCATTGACCGGGAGATTGATCCCGCCACACTGAAACTCATGCGGAAGATTAAAGCGCAGTTTGATCCGAAGGGAATATTGAATCCAGATAAGATGTTCCCGCTGCTCAGAGAATAGCGATAGCGAAGGATTCTGGCGGTTCCTGCGCATCCGGCAACTGCTCCTGCGTTGCTCTACCTTCCGCCATCCGTGGCGGTCGCCTGCGCTCACCGCATTTGAGCATCCTGCCCGGCACAAATGTCGCCAGAGGGCCGCTCCAACGCCCACGACACTTGCCCATCCATGGGCTGCGCACGATGCCGGAAGCTACCGCCGGTATAAATTACGCCGCCGCGACCGGGGTGCGCAACATCTTGTCGATGGCATTCAAATCTTTGAGCTGTACTTCCAGAGCCGCATGACGCCCCTCTATTTCTTTGAGCTTGGTTTCCAGGGTATCTTTTGAATCATTAATTTTGTTCAACGTTTCCAGTTGCCGCTCTAACTGCTGCTTGCTTTCATTAACCTGCTTGATCAGTGGTTGCATGATTTCTTTCAGCCAGTTATCGACATCCTGATTAGCCTTGGAAACTATCACTCGCGCATGGCTGCCCAGCGAGATAAAAAATTTCTTAACGACAAAGCTCTGCTCTGTCATGGTTGTAACGGGGCTGTTGCGGAACTTTTCAGCTTCTTCATAAAGCCTGTCAAATTCGTTGGTATATTTATCTACCGAAAACATCTCGGGTGTCGCACCAAGTGGCGCGCCATCTTCCTGAAATTTTGCATAGATGGTCTGCACTACTGAATAGGTTTGCTCCGCCTGTCTGGCTACGACATGCATGGTGTCGCGCATGTTATCAAAAAATACTTGCATGCCTTTTTTCAAACCACCGGTACTCCAGCTACCTTCCATATCTTTGCGTGATGCGGCAATCATTCTGTCAAAAACAGTCAGGTTCAGCGCATCCATAATGACCTTGGCCTGTTGTGCCAAAACCCGGCGACTGGATTGGAAGTGCTCGGTTTTTTTATTAAATGCAGCCTGTTTATCACGGGTTTTACGTACTAAATGTTGCAGCACATCGGCATTGGTACTATCCAGCCCGCGCAGTTCATCGAGTTGTTTCTGCACGCCTTGAATCCGTACTATCAGGGTATTGCGGGTGTCTTCAATAATGGCGCCAGCTTTTTCTATAACGCTGCTATTTACAATCGCCTGTTTCGCGGGCACCACATTGTCTGACAGAAAGTGTTCCAACAAAGGGAGACGGCTGCGTGTCAGCAATTCGGAATCCTGGCGGATCTTGGCCAGCAAGCCTTTTTGTGCGGAAACCGGGAATACACTTGCAGGCTCTATGCCCAACATGCGAGCCGTTTCTTTGCACTGCGACTCAATGGTGGCGTCAATTTGCTCCTGGCTCTTGATTTCATCCCACAGGGTGTCAATTTTGTTGAGGGCAGCCACCAGGCCCACGCCCGAGTCGCCACGGCAACTTCTAATATGGTTTTGCCACATATCCAGGTCACTGCGTGTTACGCCGGTATCGGCTGCCAGCACAAATAAAACCGCCTGGGCATTGGGTAACATGTTCAAAGTCAGCTCGGGTTCACTACCCAGCGCATTAAGGCCAGGGGTATCAAGAATCACTAACCCCTGCTTCAATAAGGGGTGTGGAAAACTGATCATGGCATGGCGCCATTGGGGGATTTCTACAGTATCTGGATCCGGCTGTTTTTGCCCGCCCTTTCCACCGAAGCCACCGATCTCATCAACATACAATGCCAGACGTTTTGCTTCGGCCACCGCCACCGGCTTGAGCTTCATCACTTGCTGCATGGCTTCGGCCATCTGGTCGGGTGAATTTATATCAAGCGAAAACGTTGTCCAGCGTGATAGGTCACGCTTAAGATCGGCAATGCTGCTGTCTTCCAGACGGGTTTCAATGGGCAGCAAGCGAATATACGCAGCATCTTCCCGTTCATCGTAAAACAATTCTGTGGGGCACATTGTGGTTCTGCCCGCATCGGAGGGCAGCAAGCGGCGTTTGTAATCAGCAAAGAAAATAGAGTTGATCAGCTCGGTTTTACCACGTGAAAATTCTGCTACAAACGCGATGGTCAACCGATCAACGCGCAATGTTTCAATAGCATCAAAGAGGCGCAGAGTAGTTTCCGAACCGCCCAATTGTTGCTTATCCAACCATTCCTGGAGATGCCGTATGGTCTGAGCAATATCGACCTTCCATTCATCGAAAGCGCGCATTTGTTGTTTAAAACGATCCTCTTCCATGCCCCTACTCACTGCCTGTGAACATAAAAAACATCACCTTGTGGTTCCCATTTTTCACCAACTTTACTTCACAGCCTTACCGGGTTATCGGTCGTTCTCCCCGAGGCTTTAGCTAAATCCAGATTCTCCATTAGCCCTCTACTGCGGCCGCACAAAGCACTGAATCTAGGCTAAACACTCGATTCAGCTTGCCGTGGCTCAATAAATGGCGGCGCACTGCTCAAGTACTGAATGTGTGAAATACTTTCCTGTCGTTCATGCTGAGCACGTGCTCATGTTCATAAGAGGCTCTTATCCCAATCCTCGCCCTATATCTGTCAAGGGTGCCACTACCAGAATTTTCATCAGGTGAAAAATAAGCAACAATACCACTGGTGTCAGATCAAATCCGGAGATGGTGGGAATAATGCGGCGCAAAGGTGCCAGCAGGGGTTCATTTAACGCATGTAGCGGTCCATTAAGCGGATTTGGGGTGCGCGGCCCGACCCAGCTTAGAATAACCTGCAAGATAATGGTGATGGTAAATATGCTGAGCATAAATTCAACAAAGTCTGCCAGCGCCAGTATCAATAATCCCGCTATCGAAGGGGACTGAGCCGCAATCATATGAATGAGCCAGACCTTGGTCACTTGCAGGATGAGCAGCACAATTACCGAGGCGGTATCAATTCCGCCTATGCCCGGCACAATGCGCCGCAAAGGAATAATGACGGGATTGGTGACTTTAACTAAAAACTGGCTCACCGGATTGCGAAAATCTGCACGCGCCCATTGTAATAAAAGACGTAATACTACGGCGCCAATAAACAGATCAAATAATGTTTTTATCACAAAAACACCAGAAGCCGACAGATAGGGATTCTCGATCATTATTGATCTCCCGCCACACAGGGATGTGTAAGTGTCGCGGGAGGCAGGATGCCGGGAGCGACCAATAGTTCAGCCAGCTCTGTGGAACGGTGATGCGCGGCAAGCAGCGCCGCACAGAATAATGCTTGGGCATGCCCTTCCTGCAATACTTTAATGGCCTGCTCGGTGGTGCCGCCCGGCGAAGTGACGCGCATGCGCAGTGCGGCCGTGCTTTCACTGCTCTCCAGCGCTATTTTGGCTGCGCCGTAGGCGGTTTGCAGCGTTAACAGATGCGCCGTCGCGGCGGGCAGCCCAAGATCAACTGCGGCCTTCTCAAGCGCTTCCATCACCAGAAAGAAATATGCGGGGCCACTGCCCGACAACGCTGTCACGATATCCATATGCGCCTCATCATCCACCCACACCGCCAGACCCACCGCACGCATTATCGACTCTGCAAGGTTACGCTGCCGCTTTGAAACCTGGCCATTGGCATATAACGCCGTGGCGCCACTGCCGACCATAGCCGGGGTATTGGGCATGGCGCGCACGATGGCATGATGCCCGCCTAACCACGCATTCAGGGTTGGCTCACGAATGCCAGCGGCAATGGACATGATGAGTGGGGGGTTTTTTTGTAGGGCTGGAGCTACATCTTCGGCAGCGATTTTGAGAATTTGTGGTTTCACAGCAAAAATCACTACGTCAGCGTGCGCAACCGCCTCTTGATTCTCGGCCGTAGCGTGAATCAAAAAAGCTTGCTGCAAAGCATCACGCTGGGCGGCATGTGGATCAGAAACCCAGATATTACGCGCCTGATAACCGTCGGCAATTAAACCACCGATCAGGCTGCGCGCCATGTTACCGCCGCCCACAAAAGCTATTTTATAGTTTTTCATAAACACCCTTGTATATAGTGGGTTAATATAGTGGAAAAGGCGCTGTGATGCCAGTATGCCATGAAAAACGTGGCCCGACAGGCCGCTAGGTTCTCTCACCAAAAATCGCACTCCCAATACGCACCAGCGTTGCGCCTTCGGCAACCGCAGCGTCCATATCATTGGACATGCCCATGGAGAGCGTATCAAGGCCCAAACCGTCTCGATTCAATCGTTCAAAAGCTTCACGCACCGCAGAAAATGCGCGGCGCTGTTCGTCAAAATTCTGCAAGGGCGCAGGAATCGCCATCAAACCGCGCAGCTTAATGTGCGACAGCCCGATCACACTATCAGCCAATCTCCGCAAGGCCACCGGGTCACGCACATTCACGCCAGCCTTTTGCGCTTCATCGCCTACCTTGACTTGCAGACAGATATTCAGCAGCGGCAATGTTGGGGAACGCTGCGCGCTTAACCGCTGCGCAATAAGCTCACGATCTATGCTATGCACCCAAGCAAAATGCTGCGCGATCTGTTTGGTTTTATTGGATTGCAGCGGCCCGATGAAATGCCATTCTATGCCCTGGCCGTGATCTATGCCGCCCCGGCTGTGAAATGCTTCAATCTTGGGCAACGCTTCCTGTAAATAACTTTCACCAAAAAGCATTTGCCCTTCCTCGTGTGCAGCGCGAATCGCCGACACTGGCCAAGTCTTGCTCACTGCCAGCAATGCCACCGCGCCCGGCACTCGGCCATAATGCTGTTCAGCCTGCACAATACGCTGCTGCACTGCCCGCAACCGCGCACGAATAGATTCTCTATCAGAACCAGGGGTATCCATTTTCCAGGCACTCGCGTTTTACAGATTTTTTGTTGTGCAGAGCCATCCGGCCGCAGGTAGGGCGGTTTCAATGAACAACTGCAAAAAGCGCAGC
>JANOOA010000075.1:0-8662 GCA_031421115.1 Gammaproteobacteria bacterium
TGGCCGTGACGAATCGCACGACGGATGATGCGGCGCAGCACATAGCCGCGCCCTTCGTTGGAGGGCAGTACACCGTCGGTGATAAGAAACGCACTGGCGCGAATATGATCCGCAACGACATTCAGTGAATTTCCTGAAATATCGTCAATCTTCGCCAATTTCGCAATGGCGTGAATCAGGTTGCGAAACAGGTCAATGCCATAGTTGCTATGCACACCTTGCATCACGGCGACGAGGCGTTCCAACCCCATGCCGGTATCGACTGAGGGCTTGGGCAACGGTGTCAGCGTGCCGTCGGGCGCGCGGTTATACTGCATGAACACCAAGTTCCAGATTTCGACGTAGCGGTCGCCGTCGCCTTCAGGTGTGCCGGGCGGGCCACCGGCAATCGCCGGGCCGTGGTCATAAAATATTTCAGAGCACGGGCCGCACGGGCCAGTGTCGCCCATCGCCCAGAAGTTGTCATGGGCGCCAAGGCGCGAAAAGCGTTGCGGACTGACCTTGATCTCGTTGAGCCAGATGTCAGCGGCTTCCTGGTCTTCTTCAAACACGGTGATCCACAAGCGCTCTGGCGGCAACTTTAACACCTGAGTGAGAAATTCCCAGCCGTAACGAATTGCATCACGCTTGAAATAATCACCAAAACTGAAGTTGCCGAGCATTTCAAAAAAGGTGTGGTGACGCGCTGTGTAACCGACGTTTTCCAGGTCATTATGTTTGCCACCGGCGCGCACGCAGCGCTGCGAACTCACTGCACGCACGTAGGGGCGCTGCTCCAGCCCGAGGAACACGTCTTTGAATTGCACCATGCCGGCATTGGTAAACAACAGCGTGGCGTCATTGGATGGCACCAGGGAGCTGCTGGGTACAATAGCGTGACCATGGCCACGAAAAAATTCGAGGAAGGCATTGCGGAGTTCGGCACTGGTCATCATTTCACTTCATCACTCTGCCGCTTGGCGGCTTTATCATTCAACGGCTATTCATTTAATCATCGCACTCTCCCGCAAGCGGGGAGAGCAAAGCGAGGGGGCGAAGCCGAGCAAGGCGTAACATCACTCATCTCCACGCGACTTAAAAGCCGCACGGATCTGTTCGGAGGTAAACCCCCGGTATTGCAAAAAACGCATCTGTTTGGCACGTTCATTGGTGTTGCCCGGCAAGCTCACACCAAAGCGCTTGTGCCGCACTTCTTTAATTTTGTCATGCCACTGCGGGTCGTTGATATCCACAGCGGCGCTGACCAGTTCATCGCTCACGCCATGTTCGCGCAACTCGGCCTGGATGCGCAGTGGCCCCTGACCTTTGCCGACGCGCGAATGCACCAGCATTTCCACAAAGCGCTCATCACTCAGCAACTGTTGCTGCTGTAATGTCGCCAGGACTTCATCCACTACAACACCCTCCATGCCCCGTACTTTCAGCTTACGCTTCAGTTCACGGGTGGAGTGCTCGCGCCGCGCCAACAGATTCATGGCGGTGCGGCGCGGCTGACCGGGATCCCCCGTTGGAGATTGGGCAGTAGCAGATCGGGAACGGCGACCGTTCACGGCATCAAGCTCAAGCGTCGAGCTTCTCGGGTTCGGCGCTCACGGCTTTGGTCAACAGCTTGGCGCGGATTTTATCTTCGATGCTCCGCGCCAGCGCCGGATGCTCTTTCAGGTAAATACGCGCATTGTCCTTGCCTTGGCCAATACGCTCACCTTCACAGCTATACCAGGCGCCGGATTTTTCAACGAAACCGTGTGTTACGCCCAGCTCAACCAGCTCGCCGTGCAGTGAAATGCCTTCGCCATAGAGAATTTCGAAACAGGCTTCCTTGAATGGCGGCGCCACTTTATTTTTCACCACTTTAACGCGGGTTTCACTGCCCACCACTTCGTCACCACGTTTGATGGCGCCGGTGCGGCGAATGTCCAGGCGCACTGAGGCATAGAATTTCAGTGCATTACCGCCCGTGGTAGTTTCGGGGCTACCAAACATCACGCCAATCTTCATACGGATCTGGTTGATGAAGATCACCATGGTGTTGGAGCGATTGATGTTGGCGGTGAGTTTACGCAGCGCCTGCGACATCAGGCGCGCTTGCAAGCCCATGTGCGAATCACCCATCTCGCCTTCGATTTCGGCCTTAGGGGTGAGCGCCGCCACCGAGTCGATGACGACCACGTCTACTGCGCCGGAGCGCACCAGCATATCGGCAATTTCCAGAGCCTGTTCGCCGGTATCTGGCTGCGACACCAGCAAGTCATCGACATTTACGCCGAGTTTTTTCGCATAGGTAGGATCGAGCGCATGCTCAGCGTCCACAAACGCCGCCGTGCCACCCAGTTTCTGCGCCTCCGCGATCACTTGCAGGGTGAGCGTGGTCTTGCCGGAAGATTCCGGGCCGTAGATTTCGACAATGCGACCACGCGGCAAACCGCCAATACCCAACGCAATATCCAGCCCCAGTGAGCCGGTGGAAATCACGCCAATATCGCGCACCACGCCATCACCCATGCGCATCACGGAACCTTTACCAAACTGCTTTTCAATCTGGCTCAGCGCTGCATTGAGCGCCTTGCGCTTATTGTCTTCCATCGTGTTCACCTATTGTTATGTTTGATCATTCAACCTGAATCGCCTACTGCACTACTATAATACTGTTAATTTAAGCTGTTTACTTTGTTTTATAAAATTTCATTCGCCCAACGCGCGGGCATGGAAAACGTGTTCACTCTCTCGATGGTTGGGCTTTGTGTGCAATCCCGGTAGATGAAAGATCACTCGCGCCGATCACAATTTACAGGTATTCCGTCGCATTGATAAAGTCAGTTGCGATCGTCTGGAAGCGTGGATCAAGTTATTTTTCCTGACATGTGTTGCTGATGCATCACTTTCCACTGCAATGCCGCGTAACCACCCTTGGCACTTGCGCCCAGAAAGGAACTGGTCAACATTGCTCCAGCAAGACGCGCGTTGTCAACTATTGACCAAGTGCGCTAATACTATCAAGATATCAATCCATTATTTCATAAACAAGGGGGGTGGCCTAGCCCCTAAAACCGTGTAGGCTATGATTTTGGCCATTTTTGACGTAATACAAGGAAACTCCCGATTTGACTCCGACCATCAACACCACGCGCCTGGTCAATGGCGTGACCATTATCAGTTGCATCCTGCCCACTGCACACAGCACGTCGCTAGGCGTGTGGATCCTTAACGGCGGACGCCACCAGACGCCGGCGCAAGTGGGCTATGCGCATCTTCTGGAACATGTGCTGTTCAAAGGCACTGGCACGCACAGTGCGCTGGGGCTGGCGCGCCGTTTTGAAGCCATGGGGGGGCAGATTAATGCCCACACGGGGCGCGAACTTACCGCCCTGCATGGCTTGGTGCCTAGTCAGTATATGCCTGAATTAATTCAATTATTTGTCGATATGCTGATGAATCCGCGCTTTGATGAGCAAGATATGGAAATAGAACGCGAGGTGGTGTTACAAGAGGTGGCGATGATCGCCGACACCCCCGAAGAAGCCATTGAAGAAACCGCCGTGGAGTGTGTCTGGCTCGATCATCCTCTGGGTTGGCCGATTTTGGGCCGCGAGGCGGTCATTGCCAATGCCACCAGTGCGGCGCTGCACACTTACTTGCGCGATCTGTTGACAGGTGGCCGGCTGTGGGTGGTGGCGGCCGGGGCAGTCGATCATGCTGTCTTGGTACAGGCATGTGCCCAGCTCGGCGACTTGCCAGCGGGCGAGCCGCTGCCGCTTTCCGCCCCCAACTTCAAGACAGGCCACAACCGCGCCCAGCAAGATCTGGCGCAAAGCCATCTGGTGTGGGCAATGAACGCGCCTGCAATCAATGACAGCGCACGCTATCCCGCGCTGGTGGTTGCCAATCACCTGCTCGGTGGCGGCGCATCATCGCGCTTATTTCAGGAAATCCGTGAACGGCGTGGTCTGGCGTATGCGATACAATCGCGTTTGGATTTATATTCCGACAGCGGTTTGTGGATGATTCAAACCGCCTGCGAGCCGGCGCGCGTTGACGAATGCCGCCGTGCGGTGGAAGATACGTTGCAACAATTGATGCGTGACGGGCCGGCAGCGGATGAGCTGGAAATATCACGCGATCATTTGCGCGCCAGCATGTTGATTGCGGAAGACGATCCTGAAGAGTGCATGGAACGATTGGCCCGTGAGGCGATCTATCAACAACATCACTGCTCAACGGCGGAGCGTTTGGCGCAGTTAACAGCGGTGACGCCGCAGGATATCAAGGATGTTTTGACGCACGCGTGGGCGCAGACGCTGCATCTGGAATGGTCGCCTAAATAATGCGGGAGCTACCACAAGGCCGTTCGGTTAAGTCTCTCACGAACCGTTCGCACTGAGCCTGTCAAAGGGCGCACTACGAACGGCATAAACTAAACAGTCTTGGGGATTACCATGATCTTCAAACAATTATTCGAACCCAATTCATCAAGCTATACTTATTTGCTGGGCTGTCGTGATAGCGGGCAAGCCGTGCTCATTGACCCGGTACTCGAAACGGTAGAGCGGGATCAGCGTGTAATACAAAAACTGGGGCTGAAGCTCGCCTATTGTGTAGAAACTCATATTCACGCTGACCATCTCACCGGCGCGCGCAAATTAAAATATTTGCTGGGCAGCAAAATCGCGGGATCAGCCCTTGATGGCATCGCCTGCCGCGATGTTGGATTGCGCGAAGGCGAACTGTTCCGTGTCGGCAGCATTGCAATCCACCCGCTGTTCACGCCCGGCCACACCGACACGCATCACGCTTACCTGCTCGACAATGGCACGCACACGCTGCTGTTCACTGGCGATGCGTTATTGATTGATAGCTGCGGACGCACTGACTTTCAAAGCGGTGATGCCGCCATGCTTTACGAATCCATTCATAAAAAATTCTTTACCCTGCCCGACGAAACCCTGGTGTATCCCGCACATGATTATAACCAGCGGCAAATATCCACCATCGGCCAGGAAAAAATCCGCAACCCGCGCATCGGCGGCAAAACCGCGCAGGAGTTTGTTGGCATCATGCGCAACCTGAATTTACCTTACCCGAGAAAAATGGAATTCGCCGTGCCCGGCAATCTGAATTGCGGCGAATGTCCGCCGAATGTGCCGGAGGAATTTAAAGGGCCGTGTGAGATTAACGAGCAGGGGTAGGTGTCTTATTCGTTCTCAGGCGGCACAACTTTCGGCTTGCGGTTTTCGTCAATCGCTACGTAGGTGAGTGTGGCTTCGGTAACTTTCGCAACGTGCGATCCCTGCGCACTGACCCGCTCCGCATAGACATCCACGCTCACCGTCAGCGAAGTACGTCCTACCTTAGTGACCTCTGCATAACAGCTAATTAAATCGCCAACAAATGTTGCTTCATGAAATTGCACAGAATTTATGGCAACAGTTACCACATGGCAGCGTGCTCGACGATACGCGGCAATACTCCCCGCGATGTCAATTTGAGAAACCATCCAACCACCAAAAATATCACCCGCCGCATTGGTGTCGGATGGCATCGGAGTTAAACGCAGAGTGGGCTGGCGGTTACTGGGAAGTGCCGCTGCTTTAGGATTTTCCATTAATGCCCTTCATAAAGCTTCTTCACCAGATCACTATGACGCGTCATCACTAGATTGCGGCGTACTTTAAGCGTGGGTGTGAGCAAGCCATTTTCAACTGTCCATGGATCGAGGATTAAAGCAACGCGTCGCACCTGGGCATACGCATGGAAGCTGCGTAACTGTGCGCCAACTCTTTCCAATGCGGCATTGCACGCACGTTTATCTTGCAGGAGCTTAGTATCCAGTCCTAGCGTGCTGGCTAATGCCGACCATTGCTCGGCATTAAGCACCACCAATGCAGCCAGGTAAGGTCGACCCTCGCCAATCACCATGACTTGTTCAAACAGCGGATCCAGGGCAATCGCCAACTCCATATCCGCAGGCGGTACTTTTTCGCCGTTGGCCATGACTATAATATCTTTAAGACGGCCGGTAATATAGATATGATTGTTTTCGATGCGCGCCTTGTCGCCCGTGTGCAGCCAGCCATCGGCATCAATGATTTTGGCGGTGGCCTCGGGGTTGTCCCAGTAGCCTAACATGACACTGGCACTCTTGGTTAACAACTCGTCGTTTTCACCAATGCGCACTTGTATGCCTTGCAGTGGTGACCCGACACCGACCGGGTCATTATCATCGAGTCGATTGCCACTGATCACGGGGCTGGTTTCAGTAAGGCCATAACCCAGTGTCAACGGCAAGCCAAAACCGAGAAATACTTTGGCAATCGGCATGGATAACGGTGCGCCACCGCACACCGCCAGGCGCATCCGCCCGCCTAATTTTGCCATGATTTTGCTCGCCACCAATTTATTCAACACCGGCCATAATAAATGGCTGAAGCGATGGGGGCCACGCCCTTGCAGGTATTGAAAACGTGACCAGCCAACTTCAACGGCCAGATTGAATAGTTTTTGCGCCAGCGGTGATTTCGCATCCATCTGCGCTTTGATCTTGCCATAGACTCTTTCGAAAATACGCGGCACGGACACTATCGCCGTAGGACGCAGTGTCAACAAATCTTCAGCCAGCACCGGAATGCCGCGCGCATACGCCACAGTAGCACCGCCCATCATCGGCGCATAATAACCTACGGTACGTTCAAAGGTATGGCATAGCGGCAAAAATGATAAAAATAAATCATCGGGATAGGCGGGAAATCCTTCTGTACATGCGGCAACATTTGCAAGAATATTGTTATGGCTGAGCATCACTCCTTTGGGGCGACCGGTGGTGCCTGACGTGTAGACAATGGTGGCAAGCGCATCGGGAGCAGCGTCACGCGCAATCAACTTATTGCCTTGCTCATCATCATGGGATTCGGGCAACCATCCCATAACGGCTTTCAAGCGTGGCTCGTGTGTATCCACAATCGGCTGCAAGCTGACAATGCGCAATAAATATTGTAACTGACTTTTTATTTCGGGTGAAACGTCGCACAGAGTGCGCCAATGTTCTGCGCCCTCAATAACCAGCAAACGCACGCCAGCATTTTGCACGATATAGGCAATATTGTCGGCGCGATCGTTGGGGTAAAGCGGCACCACCACCAATCCCAAACCCAACGCCGCCTGCTCGAGCATCACCCATTCACGGCAATTGCGCAACAACATCGCCACGCGCTCACCGGGCTGCAATCCTTCACGCAGCAAGGCATATTGCCAGCGCGCCACCCATACGGCCATTTCTGCCCAGGTTGTGTTTTGCCACGACTTGCTGGACTCGTCGAAATAACGATACGCAATCGCATTGGGGCTGCGCCGGACACGCTCGCGGAACAGACCCGCTAAGGTGCGGGCTGTTTCAAAAGGGATAATGTCACTGGTATGGTTTGTCATCACTTATAACTCCGCCCATTCCGCATCGGCCACAAAACGCTTGCCGTAATGTTGTTCCAGCTCATGCAGTTTTCTGCGCTGGATTTCCACGCCCGCTTCCTGCACATAATTGATTGGCCCACCCCGAAACGGCGCAAAGCCAGTACCAAAAATAACACCCGCATCCAGCAGATCAGCATCGGCCACCACACCTTCACGCAAACACGCGGCGGCCTCGTTTAATAAACGCAGCATCAGTCGCTCCGCAATATCGGCGGGCGGTGTGTAACCCGGTTTGGCGCGCGGAATCTGCGGCTTGTCGCCGTGATAGGTATAAAATCCTTGCCCACTCTTTACACCCAATCGGCCTGCACTCACCAGTTCACGCAAGCGCGGCGGCACGTCAACATCAAGACGCTGGGATAATATTTCTGCCACCGATAAACAAATATCCAGACCCACTGTATCAGCAAGACGAATCGGTCCCATCGGCATACCAAAATCCAGCGCCGCTTTATCAATGATGGCCGCCGGTATACCTTCCCACTCCATGGTGACAGCTTCCAACAGATAGGGCATGAGAACGCGATTTACCAGAAAGCCCGGCGAACTCTTGACCGGTAAAGGCAAACGATCAATATGCCGTACAAATGCGGCTGCCTGACGTGCCACCACCGGATCGGTAATGGCACTGCTTACCACTTCCACCAGTTGCATTTGTGCGACCGGATTGAAGAAATGTATGCCGACCAGACGACCAGGTTTTGCCAATGCTTCACTCAAAATCTCTAACGGGATGCTGGAGGTATTGGTTGCCAGCAAAGCGCCGGCTTTCATTTTCGGCTCAATCTCACGGTATAAAGCTTGCTTTGCCAGAATATCTTCGAAAATGGCTTCAATCACTACATCGGCATGGCTAACGCCCACACCTTTATCATCCGGAATCAGGCGATCCATGGCGGCCTGTATCAAACGGGGTTGTTTGAAGCGTTTTTTAAACAGCGCATACGCACGCTTGATAACCTTTGCCAGGGCATCATGGCGGGTATCCTGCACCGTTACGCGCATGCCTTGCAGGGCGCACCAGATAGCAATATCACCGCCCATCACGCCGCCGCCAATCACATGCACATGCTGCGGTGCAATCAGTGTTTTTTTACCGAGTGATTTGAGGCGTTCCTGCAGGAAAAACACCCGCACCAGATTATGCGCGGTTTTACCCAACACAAAATGCGCGACTGATGCCGCCTCTTCTTCCATCATT
>JANOOA010000076.1:0-1500 GCA_031421115.1 Gammaproteobacteria bacterium
GGCAACGCCAACACCGACTCTGTAACGGCGGTGCGTGACGCAGGGCCGCCCCCAGCGCGGCTGAAATTGTCGCGCACGATCTGCCATGCAGCAGGCGTTAAGGCACGGCGCTGCAAACCCGCGATCACATCCGCATTTTCCAGTGTGTGCTGCGCATAAAGATTGTGTGACTTGGCACCCAGCGCGTGTACGCCCGCGCCTTTTAATTGCTTGATGATAAACACCGTGAGCTTGCCAGTCAGCGCGGACTGCGCGGCCTCGTTCATAGTATCCAGCACAGCACCTGCAAAGGCGATGCGCTGGTCGAATGAAAAACGCGTGCTGTCAACGAACGCGCCACTTTGATTGGTATCATCAAACTGCTTGGCATCCACCAGATACACAGCATCAAAGCCGTGGCCCTTCCAATATGCAATCATCTCGTCATCCGTGAACAGCGACACCATGGAGTGATGCTCCTGGCTGTAACCATTCCAGATCAAGGTCGGCAGGAAATTGGTGATCTTCGGATACGCGACATGAAAATGCATCATGGCGTTCAACACATACGGCTCGCCCATGCCACCGTCGCCCACCGTGAAGGGGAACAGCGTACCAGGGTACAACATGGCACCGGCCATGGCGAAGTGCTGCCCCTGTCCCAGCGGTCCGGCGGGGGCGAGAATGCCCGGAATCGCGCCCGACAAGTGGCCGAGCAAGCCGTGCTTTTCACGGTAGCGCGCACGCAGATCCTGCACGGTGCGAATACCCATGTCTTCCAGCGAAGCATCGAGGAACATGGCGCTGTAAAACCCCGGCGCGTGATGCCCGACTTCGGTGACAATATTGGTGTGCCCGAGCATCACCAGCGCGGCATAAGCCTCGGCGCTGCTGGCAAATCCGCCGGGATGCCCGGAGGCCTTAGCGGCAGTCATTTGCAGCGTTAGATAACGCAAGGCATCTGCCGCCAGCAACGTCTGATATACCGCCTGCGGGTCACGCGGATTAGTAATGGCGCGCTGGCTTGTACTCGCAATCACGGGCTGCGCGGCGTATTCGTCCGCACCCGGCCAGGCAGCACCGAAATGCTGGATGCCCTCACAAAAATAGGGGATATTGGCGCTGCTCATGGCGATGTTCCTTTTGTCATTAATGGCTATTGCAGTTATGGTACGCCTGAGCCTATAATTTCGCAATATGTAATCGTTTCCACATTATGAAATATTCCAGCCATGAATGAACCGTCAAAAAACACCCCTGTCAGCACCATCCAGGTCATAGATCGCCTGGTGCAACTGCTGGATGCCATTGCCGCCAACGACACGCCCGCCAGGGATGGCGGAAGTGCCGGAAACGCAGGAGCAGCTTTCCGGCCGCCCGCCAGCCTGAAGATCCTGTCCGCCGAGACTGGCTTGCACCCCTCCACTGCGCACCGCATCCTGGCCGCCCTGGGTAGCCACAGCCTGGTGGAACGCACCGCCGCCGGGCACTATCAACTGGGGGTCAAATTGTTGAGTCTGG
>JANOOA010000077.1:0-6645 GCA_031421115.1 Gammaproteobacteria bacterium
CGAACGAAAATCAATTCATGCTGGAAGTGGTTGCTGGTGATTATATTAACGTGCCTGCCAATACCGAGCATTGGTTTGTGTTGCGCGGGTCACCGCGCATTAAAGCAGTACGTTATTTCATAGATAGCAGCGGCTGGACGCCGGTATATACCGGGCGTGCCCTGCAATTCACCGCGGTCGCTACTGGCATCCTGCCTGACGCGACACTTGTGCCGGGCAGGATGCCCAAATGTGGTGAGCGCACGGATGCGCAGGAACCACCAGAACCCTGTGCGACGGTCGCTACCGGCGTCCTGCCTGACGCGACACTTGCACATCCCTGTGCGACGTAAATGAAAAAGCCGCTGGATCAGTTAGCGCCGCGCGCCGCGCTGGTGGATATTGCGCGGGACTTTCATGCGCGCGGCTGGATGCCAGGCACGGCAGGAAACCTCAGTGTTCGTGTGCGTGACCCCGGCTCGAGCGACACCGATAAATCTTCTGACGATACTTTCTGGATCACCGCCAGTGGCTTGCCTAAAGGGCGCCTGGAAACGACGGACTTTGTGCGTGTGGGGGTGAAAGATGGTGCTGTTGTTGAGCAGTTTGATATGAGTGCCAGACCTTCTGCCGAGAGTGCCATTCATCAGGTTATTTATCGCCACTTTGCCGAGGCCATGGCGTGTCTGCATGTGCATACTGTGGATGCGTGCCTGGCATGCGCCGATCTGCCGTTCACCGCGATTGACATGCCGTTGCCTGCGCTGGAAATGATCAAGGGGTTGGGTGTGTGGCAACAGAATCCTCTGGTGACACTGCCGCTGTTTGAAAATACCCTGGATGTTGCGAGCATTGCAGGGGCTATCAACGGGCGTTTTAAAGGCATGTTGCCGATGGTGCCCGCCCTGATGATACGCGGTCACGGCGTGACAGTGTGGGGTGATACGGTGCAGGAAGCTTATAATCGTGTTGAGGTGGTGGAGTTTTTAATGAGTTATCTTGCGCGCGCGCAGGCGCGCAAGTAATGTCGTTGGGTGGATAAGCTCAGGAGAGCCTTGTCGAGCCACCACCCAACGGTTCCTGCCTACCGTGACGTTTGCACATCCGTGTGCGGCGGTCGCTGTTCGGTGGCGGGCACGCCGAGTTTTGCCAGAATCTGATCCATCAAGCACCAGCGGGTAATGCCGCTCTGCAACAGATTTACCCCGACAAAGACCGTAAACCACAGCCAGTTCACGTTATGAAATACTGGGCTGGCCTCCACGCCCAGTGACAGCGATAACAGAATAAATGTTCCGGCCAGAATACGCACCATGCGGTTAATGGTCATGCGACGCTCCTTAATATTAGAAAATTAACTAATTCTAATGTATCAGATAATCGGCAGCTTTTCAAGTGTCAGCCGCGCCACTGTTAGCCCCAAATTTTACCCCTCCTGCTGCAGCTCCATTTACGCTACACTACAGGCAATGTCAACTCCGCCTGAGGTTTTCCGGGAGCCTGTTTAACCCATATTTTCCATTAGCCTCGTAGCGAGGGTGCGTTGTGCGGCCGCAGTAGAGGACTAATGGAAAATATGGGTTTGATCGGGCACAAGAAAGCCGCACACATTCCGTTTTCCCAAGGTAAGAATCTGCTCAGCCATGTATACACTGTGCCCATCCTGCAAAACGATATTTGGAATTAATGCGCAACAACTTTCCGCAGCTCAGGGGCGGGTGCGTTGCAGCGTGTGCCGTGCGGCATTCAGCGCCCTGGATAATTTATCGGAACAGCCCGATGGCCTGTTTTCGCCGGGCACGACTGCATGGATGCAGGAGGTAGAGCAACGCGTGGAGCCGTTGCCGAGGATGCCTGCTGCGAGCGCTGTCCCCGAAGAGGTCACGGGCATTAGTGCCGCTCACCTGGAACAGGCCGGTGCCGTCACCGTAGAGGAATTTGATATTATCAATGCCCCGGCCATCGTTGGCGGTTCTTGCGCATCCCTGCGCTCACCGCACTTGGGCATCCTGCCCGGCGCCGAAGAGCGGCTGGCACCTGATCTTGCCGCCGTTGCTCGCTCTGCCGCCGGGCCAAAGCGCATCAGTCTGAGCGCCACGTTGATCTGGAGCGTGACCAATCTTGCCTTGATGGTGGTATTGGTCATCCAGTTTGCTTATTTTAACCGTTACGATCTGGCGCGCCACGCCCAGTGGCGACCGGCGCTCGAAGAAATGTGCCGACATGCCGGTTGCACCCTTCCGCTTCGATCGGACATAACAAAAATCACGCTGGTAAACCGTGAGCTGCGTAGCCATCCCAGCGTTGCTAACGCCTTATTGGTCACCGCAACGCTGGTTAATAACGCTGCTTTTCCTCAATCTTATCCGATGTTACAGCTAAGCTTGTCTGACTTCAGCGGCCGCACCGTTGCAATGCGCCGCTTTCAGCCGACAGAGTATATGAGCAAGACGGTAGAGATTGACGGCGGCATGCGTCCCGGTCAGCCGATTGGGGTTTCATTGGAACTGGCTGATCCTGGCAAAACTGCAGTCGGCTTTGAGTTTACGTTTATTTGAAAAATTGAGTGGTTGTCATATTTTTTGCGCGCCAGTGAGGGTATCTGATTTGCGTCGGCATCTTATCCCTGAAAAAATATTCGTTTCCCATCTTTATCCCTGCGCAGTTACCGGGTATGATGTCGATATTGAATGAGATTGTCTCCAATGAGTGACAGCCTGTCCAAGAGTCAAAAACGCTTAATGCAAATCGGACCTTACAAATTAATCAATAACTTAGTGCTGGCGCCGATGGCGGGGGTTACGGATCGCCCGTTCCGGCAGCTCTGCAAAGAGCAGGGTGCTGGTATGGCTGTATCCGAAATGGTATCGTCTAATTCCTTATTGTGGGGCAGTGCCAAAACCTTGCGGCGCGCCAATCATCAGGGTGAAACCGAACCCACCTCTGTGCAGATCGCTGGCGCAGATCCCGCGATGATGGCTGAAGCTGCACGTTATAATGTGGGCAACGGCGCGCAAATAATCGACATTAACATGGGTTGTCCGGCCAAAAAAGTCTGTAACGTCATGGCGGGTTCCGCACTGTTACAGTACGAAGATTTGGTTAAGCGCATATTGCACGCGGTGGTGAGCGCAGTAGACATACCCGTAACTCTCAAGATCCGCACCGGCTGGGATAAAGGCCACCGTAACGGCATCACGATTGCCAAAATCGCCGAAGATGCAGGAATTCAATTACTGGCGGTACATGGCCGTACGCGTGCCTGCGGTTACACTGGCCATGCGGAATATGACACCATTTCCGCTATTAAGCGTGCAGTAAAAATCCCCGTAATTGCTAACGGCGACATCTGTACACCAGAACATGCTAAATTCGTACTTGACTACACAGGTGCAGATGGGGTTATGATCGGTCGTGCAGCACAGGGAAGACCTTGGTTATTCCGCATCATTGATCATTATTTGAAAACCGGTGAGTTGCTGCCTGATCCGCCAGTCTCCAAGATACGCGAAATCATGCTCAGCCACCTACACAGGCTCTATGAATTCTACGGTAGTGATACTGGGGTTTTTATGGCGCGCAAACATATCTCTTGGTACAGCAAGGGTCAGCCAGGTGGCGCTGCTTTTCGTCATGAGGTAAATAAGCTGGAAACAATAGACCGACAGCTCGCGGTAACGCGAGATTTCTTTGACCAACTGGAAACACAAATGGAGATGGCCGCATGAGTATGACCTCTACAGACGTTAAGAGTGAATTAGCTACCGGGCTGGAACGGCGTAAAAAACCGCTTGCTGCGGCTGTTGAATCTGCGCTAGAGCGTTATTTCGACGATTTGGATGGTGTGCCCCCCGGTGATCTTTATCCCCTGGTGCTTAGCGAAATGGAACGTCCTCTGCTCACTGCGGTGATGCGTCATTGCCGTGGCAACCAGAGCCAGGCATCTGTCTTGCTGGGCATTAACCGCGGTACTTTACGCAAAAAGCTGAAAATTTACGGGCTGGACTAAAAGCAACGCCCGCGCACTTAGCCAGATTTTATTTTACTTATCACTAAGGGCGCTCTTTGCCTTATGTCTAACAATACGTCTATTAAACGGGCGCTGGTCAGTGTTTCCGATAAAACGGGCGTCGTAGAGTTTGTGCGCCGTCTGCAGTGTCATCAGGTAGAGATCCTCTCCACTGGGGGCACTGCTCAATTACTTGCAAGTCACGGCATAAAAGTAATTGAAGTATCCGACTACACTGGCTTTCCAGAAATGATGGACGGGCGGGTAAAAACCCTCCACCCCAAAATTCATGGTGGACTGCTGGGGCGGCGCGGCTTGGATGACGGCGTGATGGCGCAACACGGCATTGCTCCGATTGATCTGGTGGTGGTCAACCTTTACCCCTTTGAGGAAACCGTTGCCAATCCCGCCTGCACCCGCGAAGACGCTATCGAAAATATCGACATTGGCGGTCCCGCCATGTTGCGTTCCAGTGCAAAAAACCACGCCTCTGTAACCGTCGTTGTCGATGCCGCTGACTATGCTATGGTACTGGCAGAAATGGACAAGTATCAAGGCAGTGTGAGTGCCGCTACGCGCTATTCGTTAGCCGTAAAAGTTTTTGAACACACCGCACGTTATGACAGTGCTATTGCTAATTATTTTGGTGCATTGCATATGAGTGGCGAGCGTGAGCTGTTTCCCCGCACCTTCAATAGTCAATTCATCAAAGCACAAGACCTGCGTTATGGCGAGAACCCGCATCAACACGCCGCGTTTTATGTGGAGCGCGAACCCCGCGAAGCGAGTGTTGCCACTGCCCATCAATTGCAGGGCAAAGAGTTGTCTTTCAACAACATTGCCGACACCGATGCGGCGCTGGAATGCGTGAAGTCGTTTAACGAAGGCCCGGCCTGCGTGATTGTCAAGCATGCCAACCCGTGCGGTGTAGCGCTGGGCGTGTCATTGTTAGAAGCCTATGACCGCGCCTACAAAACTGATCCTACTTCGGCGTTTGGCGGCATCATTGCCTTTAATCAAGCGTTAGATGCTATCACTGCCAAAGCCATTATCGAGCGTCAATTTGTAGAGGTGATTATTGCGCCGGCAGTGCGTGATGACGCGCTGCTGGTACTCGCCACCAAAACCAATGTGCGCGTGCTGGTGTGCGGTGAGTGGGGTAGTCAACGCATAACTGAACTGGTCGCTTCCGGCATCCTGCCGCCCGCGCCGTGCATGGATGCACAAGTGTCGCCAGAGGCAGGATGCCGGAAGCGACCAGCACTAGTGCATCCATGCACGTTGGATTATAAGCGTGTCACCGGCGGCCTGCTGGTGCAAGACCGTGACATCGGCATGATTAATCAAGCCGACCTTAAAGTAGTTACCCAGCGCGCACCGACCGAACAGGAAATACGCGATCTGCTGTTTGCGTGGAAGACCGCAAAATTTGTAAAATCCAATGCGATTGTATATTGCAAAGATAACATGACCATTGGCATCGGCGCGGGGCAAATGAGCCGCGTTTACAGTGCCCGCATCGCGGCGATCAAAGCCGCTGACGCTGGTTTGATCGTCAAAGGTTCAGTGATGGCGTCCGACGCCTTCTTCCCGTTCCGCGACGGCCTCGATAGCGCCGCAGAAGCAGGCATCACCGCCGTCATTCAACCCGGCGGATCGATGCGCGACCAGGAAGTCATCGACGCAGCCAACCAGCATGGCATTGCCATGGTGTTTACGGGTGTGAGACACTTTCGTCACTGAGTTAAATTGAAGTCCGAGGCTGACGCGATGTTGGATTCCTTTCTTGTCCGTAATTTCCGCCTTTTCAAAGAGCTAAAAATAGACCGCCTTAGCCGCGTAAATCTGTTCGTTGGGCGGAATAATACGGGTAAAAGTTGTTTGCTGGAGGCATTTCAGGTTTATGCGGCCAACGCGAACCCATCTTCATTGTGGGAGATTGTTTCGGCCCGTGATGAGACTTGGGAAGTTGATCGGGCGAGTGAGGACGAGCAAACGCCTCAGAAATCAGAGCATCCATTAAGGCATTTGTTTCATGGCTATCATTTTCCTGAGTTTGGGAAAAATAGTATTGAGCTGGGGCCTGTCAATATCGAGGTTGACCAGATCAAAATCCATACGCGCCCTTACCAATTGACGGTGGACGAGGAGGGGCGGAGACGGCGCGTCCCAGTTACACAGCAAGAAATGTTTGATGGAGTGACCGATGTTGAGTTGGCATTGGAGCTTGAAGAGGGTGGAAAAAGCCGGTATTTGTTCTCTTCAGATGGGGGGTTGAGGGAGTTTAGACGGCGATTTTTGCAACCATCCGAGCCAAAATATAACCTGCAAATCGTTCCTACGGATAGCCTGCGCTCTCATAAGCTTACGATGCTATGGGATAATATTAACCTTACAGATCTTGAAAAAGAAGTCATAACCGGGTTGCAATTGATTGACCGGGCAGTCACTGGCGTTGCCTTTGTTGGAGCGGATGAAGTCGGATTAAGACGGGCATCGGGTCGTGTTGCCATTATCCGCCGTGCAGGTTCTGCGGAGCGTCTCCCGTTAAAGAGTATGGGCGACGGTATGACACGTATTTTTCACATTATTCTTGCGTTGGTCAACGCCCGGAACGGCTTTCTCCTTGTTGATGAATTTGAGAATGGCCTTCATTG
>JANOOA010000078.1:0-1626 GCA_031421115.1 Gammaproteobacteria bacterium
TTTTTATGTTTAATTGGAGAGTGTTATGAGCGTAAGTTTTGAATTAACCGCCGACGTGCGGAGTGACCTGGGGAAAGGTGCGAGCCGCCGCCTGCGTCACACCAACAAAGTGCCAGCGGTGTTATACGGCGCCCACAAAGAGCCGACCTACCTGCTGTTGAATCATGATGATGTCGTGAAACGTCTTGAGCACGAAAGTTTCTATTCGCATATTTTGACACTGACGGTAAATGGCAAGCCTGAGCGCGCCGTGCTGAAAGATCTGCAAAGACACCCCAGCAAGCCACGTGTGATGCACATGGATTTTCAGCGTATCAGCGAAACTGAAAAGCTGCGCATGCATGTGCCACTGCACTTTACCCATGCGGACACTGCGCCGGGCGTGAAGAAAAGCGGCGGCATTGTATCGCACCTGTTGATCGACGTTGAAATCGTGTGCTTGCCAAAAGACTTGCCAGAGTTCATAGAAGTTGATCTGGCTCATCTTGAGTTGGGTCATGCCGTGCATTTGTCAGATCTCAAGCTGCCTAAAGGTGTTCAGTTGACCGCGTTGCTGCATGATGACGATCAGCCAGTAGCCTCTATCCATCTGCCGCGTGCGGCGATAGAAGAAGCTAATGCGGCGCCAGTCGCGCCGGTCACTGAAGTTGAGCATGGAGCAGCGCCTGAGGCTAAGCCCGACGCCAAAAAATAACTCGCAGGATAACCGCGTTGTCGCCGCCGATTGAGCTGATTGTGGGTCTGGGTAATCCCGGCGGCAGTTATGAACAGACGCGGCACAACGCAGGTTTCTGGTGTGTAGATGCTTTGGCGCAGCGCAATGGTGGCGTGTTTCGGGTTGAAGCGAAATTTCAGGCGCAGGTGTGCAAAATTTCCCTTACCCAAGGTGATTTCAGTCGCGATTGCTGGTTGCTTAAGCCCACCACGTTTATGAATCGCAGCGGCATAGCCGTTGCCGCGCTGGCCGGGTTTTATAAAATTCCCGTCGAAAACATTCTGGTGGTGCATGACGAGCTGGATTTACCGCCAGGTGTGGCGCGGCTCAAGCAGGGCGGGGGTCACGGCGGTCACAACGGCTTGCGTGACATCATCGCCCAACTGGGCGCTAATTTTATGCGCTTGCGCATCGGCATCGGCCATCCGGGCGATAGAGATGCAGTCATAGATTATGTATTGCAGCGACCCTCGCTGGCCGAGCATCAGCAGATTGAGGCGGCTATGGATGCCGCGCTCAAGGTGATGTCTGAAGCGGTGAATGGTGAAATGCAGCGCGCCATGCACAGTCTGCATAGTCAGCCGCCGCCGTAGGACGCACCCTATATTAACGCAACACATAACCAGGTTATAAATTTAAAACATGGGATTCAAATGCGGCATCGTCGGCTTGCCTAATGTCGGCAAATCGACACTTTTTAACGCGCTGACGAGTGCGGGTATTGCAGCGGAGAATTATCCGTTCTGCACTATCGAGCCAAACGTCGGCGTGGTGCCGATGCCGGACGCGCGTCTCGATGCGCTGGCGGCCATCGTCAAGCCGCAGCGCGTACTGCCCACCACCATGGAGTTTGTCGATATCGCTGGGCTGGTAGCAGGCGCCTCCAAGGGTGAAGGGCTGGGCAATAAATT
>JANOOA010000079.1:0-5573 GCA_031421115.1 Gammaproteobacteria bacterium
ATGGCAAGCCACGCAACATTACTCTGGTATTGGGCGAAGCCGAAATAGTTAATGCAGAAAGTGTAACACCGCGCCTGGCAGGCGCAACCCTGGCGCCCATTGAAGAAGGTTCACCACTTTACAGGCGTGTGGAAGGCATGGTCGTAGTCAATGTTGAATCCGGCAGCCGCGCCTGGAGCGCCAGCTTGCGCAAAGGTGATATTATCGTCTCAATTAATCGTCAGCCGGTGCGCACCACCACAGAGCTGGAGCGCGCCACCAAAGACAGCGGCAAACGCATGCTGCTGAATATCCGGCGTGGTAATAGCTCAATGTTTATTGTGATTCAGTAGCATACTTTGTGTGACCTTCGTGAGGTACCCGCACATGACTCTGCACGCCCATTTGTCGCCCCTGAGCGCCGCTGATTACCTGGAAGGCGAGCTGCGCAGCCAGGTGCGCCACGAAATACGTAGCGGGGCGAGTATTTGCCATGGCGGGTGCCAGCGAGGCGCATAACCTGATCGCTGGAAACCTTTATACGGCATTACGCGCCCACCTGCGGGGTGGGGGTTGCCGCACCTTCATGTCCGACATGAAGGTGCGTGTGGAAAAGATGCAGGCATTTTATTATCCCGATGTACTGGTCACATGCGATCCTGAGGATACCGAGCAATACCATAAATCCCGACCCTGCCTCATTATTGAAGTCCTTTCACCCGCCACAGAGACTATTGACCGGCGCGAGAAACTGCTTGCTTGTCAGGTGCTGGACAGCCTCGCCGTGCATGGATGCACAAGTGCCGTGAGCGCAGGACGCGCAGGAACGGCCAAAGAGTACGTGCTGGTGACCCAGGATCGCATGCAGATCGAGGTTTACCGTCGAGACGGCGCGGGTGGATGGTGGGTGGATACCTATACCGGGGGCGAAGGAATTCATCTGGAGTCAGTGGGCCTCACGCTGTCAATGGCTTCGGTGTACGAGGACGTGCTATAAGGGGAAGAGTCAATGCTGTTCGCTTGATACACCCCCGTTCGCCCTGAGCCTGTCGAAGGGTTCTGGATGCGGGGCGGGTGGTTCGACAGGCTCACCACGAACGGCTAAACCGAACAGTATCGGAGTCCGACCCCATTAGCTTGTACAGGTGCTTGGCGTTTACTGAAAACCTTGCTCGCGCTACAATCAGAACCAGTCATCTGGAGATCATACAATGTCAACACAGTTTGAAATCCTTGAGGCCGAGGTATTAAAACTTGTTCCCGCCGACCGTGCGCTGCTGGTGGAGCACATTATCGCCAGCCTGGATGAAGATAACGAAATCGAATCAGCCTGGGCTATTGAAGTTGAAAGGCGTGTTGCCGATATCGAGAGTGGGGGGGTTGTCGGCATGCCATTCGAGGAAGTGATTGCACAAGCTCGCGCGGTTTTGAAGTGAAAATAATCGTTCACCCTGCTGCCACTGCCGATCTGAATAATGCAGCAGCGCGTCTGGGGTCACGTCTCAATACTGTTCGGTTTAGCCGTTCGTGGTGAGCCCTTCGATAAACTCAGGAGAACCCTGTCGAACCACCCCCCGCACCCAGCTGCCCTTCGACAGGCTCAGGGCGAACGGGGGATGTATTAAGCGAACAGTATGAGACGTGACGTGACCCCAGACGTTGGGATAACTGTAACTGATAACGAGGTGATTTATGGTAATGCCAAAAGAAGCCGCAAGACAGCTCATCGACCATCTACCGGACAAAGCGAGCTGGGACGACATCATGTATGAACTATATGTGAAGCAGAAGATCGAAGCAGGACTTAAAGCAGTGGAGGAAGGCCGCACCATCCCTCACGAGGAAATGAAACGTCGGCTGTTGATCAAAAAGCATCGTACATGAAGATCCGCTGGTCTCCCATTGCCGAGGCCGATCTTGACGATATCTATGACTACATCTCGCGGGATGTGCCTTATTATGCCGAGCAGTTCGTCGATAAGCTTATCGACGCGACCGACAAGCTCGAAAACCATCCCAGGATGGGACGGCACGTGCCCGAAGCCGACGACCGCAACCACGCTGGGAGCAGGCGAAAATGAACAGGTATGAGATGATCATTCATTGGAGCGGGGAAGATCAGGCTTTTGTCGTGGAAGTGCCCGAGCTACCGGGGTGCATGGCAGACGGTGCCACCTGCGTAGAAGCCGTAACCAATTCCGAAAAAGTGATCGGGGAGAGCGAAGCGAGGGGGCGGGTTCAAACTGCCACAGAACTGGGCCGTCCAATTCCCGATCCCCGTGGGCGACTTGTGTACGCCTGAATCAGTTTATAACCCGGATACTCTCAAATGAAAAAAAACCCGCTATTTCTTGTTCGCACACGAACCATTCTACTGGCCAGCCTGATAGCCGCAGGCAGCTTGGCCGGTTGTGGCAAAACCAACTTCACCGACATTGAACATATCGAACGCGCCAAGGACTTGCAGGATCAAGGGGATCTGCGCGCAAGCATTATCGAACTCAAGAGCGCATTGCAGCAAAGCCCGGACAATGTGAAAGCACGATGGCTTCTGGGACAGATATATGTAGAACTGGGAGACGGGGTCACCGCAGAAAAAGAGCTGAACCGGGCACAGCAGCATGGAGTTGCGCAGACAGACGTCGCCCTGCCTTTGGCCAATGCCCTTCTGTTGCAGGGCAGGCACAAAGATGTATTGAAAAACCTGTCGGCTGTAACAGGCCTGAACGCCCGTGGCATGGCTGAGTTACATGTGGTCAGGGGCAAGTCATACCTGGGACTCGGCGAACTGCAACACGCTGAGAAGGAATTCCAGACAGCGCTGAGTACCCAGCCGGATGCTCCAATAGCCTGGGAGGGCCAAGCGTTGCTCGCTTATTACAAAAAGCAATGGGATGATGCGAGTCGCTGGAACGAAAAAGTTCTAGTCAATGATCCCAGGTCAGTCAAGGCACTGGCATTGAAAGGCGATCTCGCTTTAGCGCGCAATGACGCAAACGCAGCAGAAGCTGCATACGCAAGCGCAGTCAAGCTCAGGCCCGATTACGCCTTGTACCGAATCGGGCTGGCCATCGCCCAGATTAACACCGGCAAGCATGCCGAGGCCAAGACTCATCTCGACACGGTGCTCAAGACCTTTCCCCGCAACCCGGTTGCGAATTACTATCGTGCAGTCGCCGCCTACCAGCTCCAGGAATACGAATCCGCCACCAATCATGCGGAAAAGGTATTAAACGAGGAAGCGCCAGAGGATCTGCGCAGCAGGCTGCTCGCCGCAGCGGCAAATTATGGCTCAGGCCGCATGGAAACCGCTAACAAGCACATCCAGATTTTTCTCGCCACAGCCCCTTCTTATGAGCCGGCGCGCAAGCTCCAGGCCGTCATTCAACTCAGGATGGGGCAAGTGAGAGAAGCGGCGAAAAGCGTAAAGGATATAAGCGCCAGCTCGGAAAATGATGCCAAATTACTGAATGCGATAGGATTGGCTGCCATTCAGCAAGGCAGCCCCGATCTTGGGGTCGAATTATTGCAACGAACTGTCCAGGCGCACCCCAAAGATGCCTTGGCCAGGGGACGGCTGGGACTCGCCCGGGCGGCTGCGGGTGAATATCAGACAGGCATCGAAGACCTGGAGCAGGCGCTGCGCTTGAACCCAAATCTGGATGTGGCACAAGCCATGCTGGCGCTCAACTATCTGCGCGTCGGCGATCCCGACAAGGCCCTCCTGTCAGCGCACCGTCTGCAGGAAAGGCAACCCCGTCAACCTGACGGCTTTACGCTGGCAGGCCTGGCTCATGCGTTTAAAAAGGAATTCCCCGAGGCCAAGGCTGCTTTCAACAAGGCGCTGACAATCCAGCCCGGCGACCCCAATGCCAGCGCAAACCTGGCAACGCTTGTATTGCGGGAGGGGAACCGCGACCAGGCTCGTCATCTGCTTGAGGATGTGCTGAAAAAACATCCGGAACACGTGCAGACGATACTCAAGCTGGCAGATATTGACTTGCAGGCCGGGAAACCCGATGCGGCAGAAAAGCGGCTCAAGGACGCTTTGGTTAAATTTCCAGCCGCGCTTGCCCTGCGCCTCTCTTTGGCCAGGCTTTATCTGGCCCAGCGCAAGCCAGCGATGGCCTTGGAGCTTACTGACAAGATCCAGGGTGAGCAACCGAACAACCCCATCGTTTTGGAGATCCATGGCATCGCCCAGTTGCAGACAGGACGCCCGGATCTTGCGGTAATCTCCTTGGAAAAGGCCGCCAAAGTGGCGCCAAATTCCCCGGGCAGTCATTTCCAGCTCGCGCTGGCTTATGAACAGCTCAACAACCTGGCGCGGGCCAGTCAGGAACTGCAAATCGCCCAGAAGCTTGCGCCCAATTTTGGACCCGCCCAATTCGTTCAGGCACGGCTGCTGGCCAAGAGTGGCAAACTCGATGCCGCCCAAACGCTGCTCAAACAACTGGCTACCGCGCATCCCGACGATCCTTCCATCACGGAACTCAGGGGTGATTTGTCCTTGACGCAAAATCGACCCCAAGAGGCCGTTACCCTATACAAGGCTGCGCTGGCCAAGCGGGAAAGCAATTTCCTTGCTGTGCGGCTGGCGGCGTCGCAGCTTAGGGCCGGCGACCGGGAAGGGGGTTTCGCCACCCTGCGCGGCTGGCTCAAACGTTTTCCCGATGACCTGTATACCCACGGCGCCTTGGCCGATGCGTTGCTGGCCACGGGACAGGCGCGGGAGGCCAGCGGGCACCTTGCAAAGATCGTTGAACGCCAGCCCAACAATGTCGCGGTCATCAACAATCTGGCTTGGTCCTCGCTCCAAATGGGAGCCGTCGATGAAGCATTGGCCCAAGCCCAGCGCGCCTATAAGCTGGCGCCTGAACAGCCGCAGGTTCTGGATACTTATGCCATGATATTGCTGCGCAAAGGCAACAACAGGGAAGCAGTTGACAAGTTGAGCAGGGCTTTGAATCTCGCCCCGGGCGATACAGGAATACGTCTGCATTTAGCGCAGGCGCTTATCGCGGATGGACAGACCGCAAAAGCCCGTCAAACGCTCAAGGATTTGCTGGCGCAGAAATCACCCTTCCCGCAACGGCAGGAGGCGCAGGAACTACTGGGCAAACTCAAATAGGTTCCCTGCGGAGGAGAGGGTGTGCCTGGTTGATTGTGACGAAGAATGCGCAATGGTACGGGCTTGGGGGATGACGCGGACTGTGCCCCCCATCCGCCTACCATGCCATCTCGCGGACTTTTATCCCCACTAACGCAGGTATTCGAGTCGTGTGGAAGTTGAACCGACTGAGGCGCATTTGCGCTAAGAAACTGTTCACGATCTCGATCAAGGGATGCAGCGCAAGGCAAAAGTGTCCGAAAAAGCGGAGTATACACGCAGTATATGAGCATTTTGAGGACACTTTTAACGCCGCGATGCGCCCTTCAGCGAGATCGTGAACAGTTTCTAAGCAAACGGCACATTCGCAATGGCACTACCGAATAATCAAAATGCCGGTGGAACACCGGCAGTCCTGTGCAGTCGGTTGGTGTAAACCACAGAAGCATCCGCACGATGCTGTTATGTCGTTCCGTCCGGTGGG
>JANOOA010000080.1:0-10394 GCA_031421115.1 Gammaproteobacteria bacterium
TTAACTCCAGCGTATTTACTAGCTATGTTCTCTCAGTGAATGTTGCTGCCGCCACCAATCACGTTATTGATATAGTATTTACTAATGATGGTTATGCCCCCCCCGACGACCGTAACCTGATCGTACAGTCGCTGCGCGTTAATGCCACCACCTTTTTACCAGGTACCGCAGGGGTAACCTACGATCGTGGTGAGGGAAATGCTGCGTTTGATGGTGCGGATGTTCTTGCTGGGCAAGAGGTAATGTGGTGGAGCGGAGCCCTGCGATTTACCATCCCCACAAACGTATTTTGATGGCGATGCGCAAGGACGCGCCCAAGCCCTATCCAGGGCCGTGGCCGCTGGCGGCATCCTGCCTATCGCGGCACTTGCCCATCCATGTGCGACGGAAGTTTGCATGCTTACATCACCGATGAACAGGCGGGTTTTTGGTTTTTGTGCGGTTGCGCTATTGAGTATTCTGAATGTTGCCTGCGCGGAGACTGTTGCGCCTAAATTGACTCCTGAATCGACTATGGCATCGCTGACTGGCGTATTGATTGAAGGGGGAGTGGAGTGTCAGCTTTTTCAGGCAAGCGATGGTGCCCAATATACATTGATGGGCGATTTTAAAGGCTTCCAGAATGGTGATAAAGTGCAGCTTTCGGCAGAAGAGGTAGAGGTTTCATTTTGTATGCAGGGCAAAACATTGTCTGTAAAAACGATCAATAAAGTGAAGTGAAGCAGTGGCTTTATTGCCTGCCTTGATGTTGCAACAGAACATAAGGTAACACACTTATCAGCCCCCCCACTAACCCATACAAATGTGCATCAACCACCACTGCGCCGCCTGCAAATTCTGCGCTGCCGGGTAGTGGGCCGTAGAATTGTTCCCACGCCACTTTGCCGCATAATGCCAGCAACAATATTATTTCAAGACGATACCCAGAACGTAAGTTTGCCATAATCCCGGCTAGAAACAGGCCATGTAACATTCCAGACAATCCCACGTACCACTCCAGCGTGGGATTAAATATCATCAATCCCACGCTTACACTTACCATGCTGGCGAGGCTGATGACAAGCCACGCGGACACACGCAATGTGCGCCAGGCCAGCGCCCAAATTAGCCCCAACGCTGCCAGGTTCATTAATAGATGGACCCATCCCAGATGCACAAAATGGGCTGTAAAGAGGCGCCATACTTCACCAGCAAAAATGCTGGTTCGTTCATAACGTAATTTTTGTTGCACCTCTGATCCCGTTAATGCGATAAAGATCGTTATAAATGCGATGATTACGGGAAAAATATGCGGTTGGATATGACGAGTAGCACAAGGGGAATTTGACATGTAAAGTGCTATCGCATCTTCCACACGTTTGGCAGGGTGAGATCACGGCTACGTCGCCGCTGTGGATCATTGTACGGGACGTTGTCGATGCTCTGGCGAATGTCGGCGTTCATACAGCCGGAAAGATAATAGCTATGCTCGACAATGCCGTTTACTAAGGGCGTGCAATCCACTTGTTGTACCTTGTTATGCAGTAGCGATGGGCGTGCGGCACCGCCGCTGCCCAAGCGTTCGGGATTACCTTTGGTGTAATCAGAAATCACCATCGCCATATCACCACGGTTGTGATAAATCGTCACCCTACGCGCCAGCTCATGTACACGGCTTAAGCCGCCGTTCTGTTCCAGGGCGGTGTCATCCACATCCGGCGCGCATAAGAAAATGTGTTCAAAAATGCGCGGCAGGGCAGCGCCCGGCGTGAATTGATTGAGGCGCTCAATAGCACTTTGCAGCAGGTAATTGCCCATGGAATGACATAGCAAATGGATGTCCTGGCCACACAATTTCTCGCCAGTTTTTGTTTTGTCGCGCAAAGACACCATAAAATCACGCACCTTGAGCATGCCGCGTCCTACGGCATTGCCTGAGCCGGTGGCCTCGGAGCGGTCAGATTTATATGAGGTAAACGGTAACGCCAAACCATCCGAAGGCCAGGTAAACAATACCACCATGACTTGTTGCTTGGGGTCGGCTGCTGGCGAGTTGTTTAGCATAAGTTGCAGCGCCAGTGCGCATCCGACCGCTTCATGCCAGGTAACATTAAAGCCATGGATATAAAGCAGTACATCGCTGCACTTTTCCATATCTGCTTTCAGGTCAGCAAACATCGCCAAGGATCCCAGTACAGCATTTTTTTGTGCTGTATCTGTAAGGTCAGGATTCAATTTTTCTTGATAGGCTTGAATTTTTGCCGTTGCAGTACATTTTGCAAGATAGACGCCCAGCGATTCACCATCGCCGATACCCATTTCTTTCATGTTTTTGCCAACATATCTGGCAATGGCCGCATCATCTGCATCCACAGTTAGATGGCCAAAACGCAGATTTTCCATGCCATCGTCACTGAATTTTTTGCCATAACCGTCGGGCTTCCAGCGGTTATCACCCTTATGGTTACGGTTAGTGGCGTAATAAAGTGAAAGAGTGGTCATGGTGTTCCTCCCTGGTTAGGTTTTTATGATGTCAGTCCGGCATTTTGAAAATTAATAACAACATATTTCATAACATGTTGTATGGCGGTGGTCAACTACAGAATGCCGGCGTGTGCTTTTGTGTGACTTTGTTACAGAAAGATCCTTAGCAATATGGTCAACTATACCTAGTCAGGGATGGCTTTATTTCATATCGGAAGGAGATTTTATTGGTATCGAGATAAACAGGAGGTAAGTGTTATGGACGCGTTATCATATTCTGATCTAACGGTGGTGATGTTGCACTGGGCGCTTTTGATAGGGAGTTTTCTGGTGCTGGGTTTGTTGACACAATGGGATCAGCGCAACGCTATAAAGGGCGGCATTCATGTCAAATCCAAAGATGAGGATCGTCATTTGTATTTGGCCTCTGAAGAGCCTGCATGTGCTTTGCCGTCAAAGCATGCCATAGAAGTGGATCCCTATAATGCCATGTACGATGAGGAGTTCTCATATCCTGAGAATTGCTCACCGATAAAATCCTCGGAAATGGTCGTGAAGGAGGTGGCAAAGCAAGCAACATTGAAGAAAGCGGCGTAAGGATAGTCGCAGAGCATAGTTTGCAGTGAAGTGATAGAAGTATTGTGGGAAGGGTGACGGGGCGATTGGTAATAATCGTTTGAGAAAGCTGTATTATCAAATATTTCTGGCCTTATTCAGCAGGTTGGAAGACCCCGTCACTAAATGGTTTTTCCCTTCAGTGTGTTCTTGGACGTGCATATTCTTGCATCTTTTCCCCGCTTGCCCCGTTGTCTATATGAGTTTCTTAGCGGTTGTTCACAATACACGTGCATTTGTGTCTATAATCACAAATAAAAATGGCAATTGAAATCTACTTGGCAACCGTTCCTGCGCTGCCTCGCCATGGCTCCAATTGCTGTTTTCAGGATAATGTTTGCGTGAAATAATACCATTAAATTTAATACGTTGTTAGGGGCATAAAGCCATGAGCGAGACAACCACTTTGCGCTGGCTGAAAGTCTTTCCTGCCCTGCAGGAAATTACCGACCCGGTTTGGCATAGGGCAATTCAGTTGGCACTGGTGGTAACCCAGCCCGCAGGCGCAACATTATTTCGGGATGGGGACGCTTGCCAGTATTATTTCTTGATGCTGGAAGGAGCGGTGAGGGTGCAAAAGGTCTCGGAGAATGGGCACGAGATTACTTTATACCGGATGCAACCGGGCCAGGTCTGCGAGCTGACGACATCCTGCCTGCTGGCGGATGCTGATTACTCTGCCGAAGCGGTTGCGGAGACCGATGTGCGTGTTTTGCTCATCCCGAAAGTGTCTTTTTATGAAGCGGTAACCGGTTCCCCTGGATTTCGTAAATTTGTTTTTGCGTCCCTTGATCAGGGTATGCACGATCTGGTGCATTTGCTCGAAGAGGTAGCCTTTGTCCACGTTGATTGCCGTCTTGCGCGGCATCTGCTTGATCTGGCCGGGACACAGCGCAGTATACGCAGCACACACTACCATCTTGCTGCTGAATTGGGCACGGCGCGCGAAGTGGTGAGTCGTCAACTCAAAGAATTTGAACGTCATGGATGGGTGAGATTGACCCGGGGGAAAATAGAAATCCTGAATCGACCTGCACTAAAGAGTCTTGTTCTCCGCAAACAAGAGTAATATTACCCGGTTTCTTCATCCAGATATTTAATCATGGAATCGCGCAGGCTGGTGAATTGGACTTCTGTGCGTAACGGTTGATTGTTTTTGTCAGTGATAAAAAACACATCTTCAACGCGCGCGCCAAAGGTGGCAATTTTAGCATTTTGCAGACGTGCGCCCGATTCGCGCAGTGCTTGGCCTACGCGTGATAGTAAGCCGGGACGGTCGGTAGTGATTAGTTCCATTACAGTGCGCTGATTACGTTCGTCATTGATGAAAGTGATCTCAGTGGGCGTGGGGAAATATTTCAGATGGCGGGGTGGGCGGCGCGTGCCAGAAGCCAGTTTTTGTCCGTGACTTTGTAAATGCTGCTTTAGTGCCGCAGGGATTTCTTGCAGGCGGTGTGCGTTAGTGATTGGTTCACCCGATGCCTCAAGCACAATATACGTATCTAATGTGAAGCCATTGTTTGCAGTAATAATGCGTGCGTCAAGTATGGTGAGGCCTAATTGATCAAGCGTCTGGGTGGTAGTGGCAAACAAATGTTCCTGATCATGGGTATAGATAAATATTTCAGTGCCGCCGCGCGGTGATTGCTGACGCACCAGCACTAACGGCAGGTCAGCAGCGGTACACTGCAGAATAGCGAGCGTGTGCCAGGCAATTTCATCGGCGGTATGGCGTAAAAAATAGTCGTCACCCCATTCGCGCCAGATATGCTCGACGCACAAGGATGTGCTAGTGCTGTGGGAGGCAGGATGCCGGGAATAGCCGATGGCCACTACATCTGTGGCCTGCTGTTGCAGTGCTGCCAATGCCTGTTGCCTGATTTCATTAAGCCGCTCGGTGCGGTCGATAACGTGTTCCAGACCGCGTCGCAGAGCGCGTTTTGTGGTGTTGTAAAGCTCGGCCAGCAGTGACTCTTTCCAGCTATTCCATAGTGTAGGATTAGTGCCGCGAATGTCAGAAACCGTAAGCAGGTAAAGGTAATCGAGATGCACTTGATCCCCCACAATCGCCGCAAAATCGGCAATCACCTGCGGGTCACTGATATCCTTGCGCTGTGCAGTGCTGGACATCATCAGATGAGTTTTAACCAGCCAGCCGACGAAGCGCGCATCGTATTGGCTCAAGCCATGATGCAGGCAAAATGCAATGGCGTCGTGTGCGCCAAGTTCAGAGTGGTCACCGCCGCGTCCTTTGGCAATGTCATGGAACAGCGCCGCCAGATAAAGGATTTCCGGTTTAGGAATGCGCTGTATAAGTTCGCTGCACAGCGGTAGTTCATGTGAAAATTCCGGCACAGTTAAGCGCCGCAAATTGCGCAGCACCATCAGCGTATGTTCATCCACGGTGTACACATGGAATAAATCGTATTGCATTTGTCCGACAATGGCGCCGAACACCGGTAAATAAGCCGCCAGCAAGCCATAACGGTTCATGCGCCGCAGTTCGTGAGTGACGCCACGCGGTTGCCGCAGCATTTCCATAAACAGGCTGCGGTTACGCAGATCATCACGGAATTTGTCATTAATTAAATAACGATGATCTCGAATCAAGCGAATGGTAGTGGCGCGCACCCCTTTTAATTCCGGATGTTGCTGAAGCAGCAGAAAAATTTCCAAAAGTGCAAACGGATAACGTTTGAAAATGCCGTTATGCTTTGCCTCAATAAACCCATTGCATGATTGAAAGCGGCTATTGATGGGCATCACAGTGGCGGGGCTGTTTGCATAGAGAATGGCTTCCTGGAATAACTGTAATAGCATTTCATTAAGCCGACTCAACTCCATGATGGTGCGGTAATATTCCTTCATGAACTGCTCAACCGCAAGCCGATGTGTTTCGTTACGGTAACCAAACTGCTGGGCAATCTCCTGTTGATGGTCGAACAGCAAACGGTCTTCGCGCCGTCCGGTGAGCGTGTGCAGTGCGAATCTTACTTGCCAGAGAAAATTCTGCCCCGCCATAAGGGCTTCATATTCTGCTTCAGTCAAGAAATCGTGTGTGACCAGATCATGCAGTGTAGTGGCGCCAAAATGCCGTTTCGCCACCCAGCCAATCATCTGAATATCGCGCAATCCTCCCGGCCCTTCTTTGACGTTGGGTTCCAGGTTGTAAGCAGTATCGTGATATTTGGCGTGACGAGCAATCTGTTCTTGCCATTTTGCTTCGAAGAACTGCCGGCTGGGCCAGATGTGTGCTGACCCCGTTGCGCTACTCAGGGCCTCATACAATGTCTGAGGCCCCATCAGCAGGCGTGATTCCATGAGACTAGTAGCGATGGTAATGTCGCCTTCCGCTTCGGTAATGCACTCCTGCAACGAGCGTACGCTGTGACCTACCTCCAGACCCATATCCCAGAGAAACATCAGAAACTGTTCGAGACGCGCTTGATAATGCACGTGGTTATCGTTTTGCAGCAGAATCAGCAGATCAATATCCGAACCGGGATGCAATTCCCCGCGCCCGTAACCGCCCACCGCAATTAAGGCTATATCGTTTGTCGTGGTTTTATGGTCCGGGGGCGCAATCGCCACCAGCCGCCGCCACACGTGGATCAGTAACTGGTCGATAACTTGTGCGCGGCCATGGACTAATTCGGTAGCCGGTGTATTGTCCAGGAAGTGTTCTTTGAGTTGTTGTCGTGACGCCTGCAAAGCGGTGCGGAACAGCGCCAAGGCAGTACCTGACCCGTCGCCCGTTTGGACGGCCAGAGCAGCTTCCAGGGCGGGACTATCCAGCAGGCCGCGCCGTGGTGACGGCGGTGCGTTAGAGTCCATCCTCAGGCCGTTTGGTTAAAACTTCAAAGCCACTGTCAGTCACCAGAATGGTATGCTCCCACTGCGCAGACAGACTGCGGTCTTTGGTCACCACCGTCCAGTCATCCGGTAGCAGTTTCACATGGCGTTTACCCGCATTAATCATCGGTTCAATGGTAAACGTCATGCCGGGTTCCAGCACCAGCCCAGTGCCCGGCGTACCGTAATGCAACACCTGTGGTTCCTCATGGAACACCCGGCCAATCCCGTGGCCGCAGTATTCACGTACCACCGAACATCCATTGGTCTCGGCATGCTGTTGAATCACATGCCCAATATCACCCAGACGCACTCCCGGCTTTACCATCTGAATACCCAGGCACATACACTCGTAACTGATTCGGGTGACTCGCTTGCCAATAATTGAAGCGTCGCCCACCAGGAACATTTTACTGGTATCACCATGATAATCGTCTTTGATCACCGTGATATCTATATTTATAATATCACCATTTTTCAATATCTTATCACCTGGAATCCCGTGGCATACCTGATGATTCACCGACGTGCAGATCGACTTGGGAAAGCCGTGATAATTAAGTGGTGCCGGAATAGCCTGTTGCACATTGACAATATACTCATGACAAATGCGATTAAGCCCATCAGTCGTAACACCCGCTTTCACATGGGGACGAATCATGTGCAACACCTCTGCCGCCAGCCTGCCCGCGACACGCATTTTCTCGATTTCTTCAGGGGTTTTGATGCTAACACTCATTGATTTTCAAGCCAGTAAAGTAGGTAACACATCTTACCGTTTATATGCGCCTAACAGCAATCAAAAAGCATCATCTCCCGCCTTCGCGGGGGCAGGCTCTGGAAGCGGCGGCATGAGTCGTAATGCCTGTTAGATAGAGATTTTATCGTCACCGATTGAGTTGAACGGCCATTTCATGGTATAAATGATGGGTCAATATCAAAAAACCGTATAAATTGGTAATTTGACAGTAGAGCCACCACAAATACATTATAATTTGTGTGGAATTTAAAATCACACACGCACCGTCACGTGTATCAGGGTGCTTGGCCTTAGAAACTGGTCGGGTTGATATATGGGGTGTGTGGAGGTTTAACCCTAACGATTGGAGTCATTCTCATGGCAGTTGTTTCTATGCGTCAAATGTTGGAAGCGGGCGTACACTTTGGTCATCAAACCCGTTACTGGCATCCCCGTATGGCGCCTTATATTTTTGGCGACCGTAACAAAATTCACATTATCAACCTTGAAAAGACCCTGCCGCTGTACAACGATGCCATGAATTTCATTGGTGGCATCGCCGCACGTAATGGCAATGTATTGTTTGTGGGCACCAAGCGTGCTGCACAGGAAGTCATTAAAGAAGAAGCAAGTCGTTGTGCAATGCCTTATGTTGACCAGCGCTGGCTGGGCGGCATGCTCACGAATTTCAAAACCATCAAACAGTCTGTGAAACGCCTTAAAGAGCTGGAAGCCATGTCTCAGGACGGTACGTTGACCCGCTTTAACAAAAGAGAAGCGCTGGATCTGACCCGTGAACTGGAAAAACTGGAGCGCAGTCTGGGTGGTATTAAAAACATGCGCGGTATTCCTGACGCCGTGTTTGTCGTTGATGTTGGTCATGAAAAAAATGCCGTCAGTGAAGCCCTCAAGCTCAATATTCCGGTGGTTGGCATTGTTGATACCAATAATGATCCACAGGAGATCGAATACCCGATTCCGGGCAATGACGATTCCATTCGTGCCATTCAGCTTTATGTGCGTGGCGTTGCTGATGCGGTTCTGGAAGGTCGTGCTACCCGTGCAGCAGGCGGTGCAGATGAGTTTATCGAAATGGATGACGAGGCAGCAACGCCTGCCAAGGCGCCAAGGAAGCCTGCCAAGGCTCCTCTGAAAAAGCCAGGGGCGAAGAATCGCCCGGCAGCAGGCGCCGGCGACGCAAGGTAAGTTTCCGCTTGGCGGAGACAGTGGGAGGCGGCGTTGTCGCCTCCCACTTATAAAGCGTCTTGCGTTAAGGATTTATCTGAAAATCCGTTTTGTCATGTCTTGCATAACCAGTAAGCGTTTGTTCGCCGATATGATGCTTGCTGACACATCAATGCTCCTTGCGCCGGGCAGGATGCCCAAGTGTCGTGGAGTGCAGGCGACCGCCATGGATGGCGGAAGGTAGAGCAACACAGGAGCAGTTGCCGGGATGCATGTGACCGACCGACAGGCTGCTATTAGCTTAAAAAATAATTATTTATTCTCAATGAGGTGATGTATGGAAATTACAGCTGCGCTGGTAAGAGAGCTGCGCGAACGTACCGGCTCTGGCATGATGGAATGCAAAAAAGCGTTGGTTGAAACCCAGGGTGATACCGATGCTGCCGTGGAATTGATGCGCAAAACCGGGTTGGCGAAGGCCGACAAAAAAGCCGGTCGTGTCGCTGCGGAAGGCACTGTTATTATGCGCCTGAGCAATGATGCAACCCAGGGCGTTATGGTGGAAATCAACAGCGAAACCGACTTTGTTTCCAAGGCGGATGATTTTCTGAATTTTGCTGCGCAAGTCGCACAGCAGGCACTTTCTCAGAAGCCGGCAGATCTGAGCGCATTGCTGGAATTGCCGTTCCAAAATGGTGATGCAAAAACCATTAACATCCGACGTCAGGAGTTAGTCGCCAAGCTTGGTGAAAACATCAATGTACGGCGCTTTGTCGCGATGCAGTCCCCCGCAGGTGTGGTTGGCAGTTATTTGCATGGTGGTCGCATTGGCGTGTTGGTGGGCTTGAAAGGTGGCAGTGCGGTGCTTGCCAAAGACATCGCCATGCACGTGGCAGCCAACAAGCCGGTGTGTGTGTCGGCAGAGCAGGTGCCCGCTGATCTTGTCGAGAAGGAAAAAGATATTTTTCGCGCCCAGGCTGCCGAGAGTGGCAAGCCTGCCGCCATCATTGAAAAAATGATCAGCGGTCGCGTCCAGAAATTCCTCGCGGAAATTACCTTGGTGGGTCAGCCGTTCGTAAAAAATCCTGAGATTACCGTTGAAAAATTATTGCAGGAAGCCAAGGCTGGCGTGATTGGTTTTGAGCGTTTTGAAGTTGGCGAAGGCATTGAAAAGAAGCGGGAGAATTTTGCTGAAGAGGTCATGGCTCAGGTGCGTGGAGGTTAATGCGTGATTGCTGCCAATAGCCAGTTGCCCTCCGCTCCCGCATATAAGCGCATTCTGCTGAAAATCAGTGGCGAAGCGTTGATGGGTGATGGCGAATATGGCATCAGCCCGGTAGTGATCAATCGCGTTGCCAATGAAGTGAAAGAGCTGATTGATCTCGGCGTGCAGGTCGGTATGGTGATCGGCGGTGGCAATATCTGCCGGGGTGCGGGTCTGTCGGCCGCTGGCATGGATCGGGTGACGGGTGATCACATGGGTATGCTGGCCACGGTGTTGAACGCGTTGGCGATGCAGGATGCGCTGGAGCAAAAAAAC
>JANOOA010000081.1:0-4369 GCA_031421115.1 Gammaproteobacteria bacterium
GGCTATTGTTCCCGCTCCCCCAGCAATGAATACACCACCCGGTACAGCCGCCAGAAATCGGGCAAATCCTCGGCCCAGAATTCCCATGATGCATAGCGCCAGCCCTTGGGTTCAACGTGAATCAGGCTGCGCACCAGTGCCAGTTCGGCCTGGGGCACCGCGTGAGCCAACGCAATGCTCTCGGTGTAGGGGATAATCTTGTCGTTGCGGTCGGCTACCAGCGTCAGGCGCGCCTTGAGGCGCCCTAAGTCCTTGTTGGACAGCGTCAGGCTCGTTAAATCCTCCTGTATCCGTCGCGGCAGGCCCTGTATCAGTTCAGGTGTGCGTGCCGGGTCGGTATTGGTCAGCAGGTCATACACGGCACGCGCCTCCGGTCCCAACTGTGGCGCAAGGTGCGCAATGTCCGCGTGCATGTCACGCAGCTTCAGGCGCAACATGGTGTCCAGCACCGCCTTGTCATTGGGATTGTGCAGGTAATCCTTGCTGCTGTCCACAAACACCCACTTTCCGTAGGGGTTTGGCGGCAGGTGGCGCCACTGGCCGCGTTCCTGAAAATAACCCGTGGTAAAAAAGGTAATCACCTGCGTGAGGTCGTAATAGCCACCTATACCAATGATAAACCTTATATTTTCGCGTACATCCGCCGGGCAGGATGCCCCAGTGCGGTGAGCGGTCTCTCCCGGCGTCCTGCCTCCCGTGACACTAGTGCTTCCATGCACGTCGCAGGGATGCGCAGGAACCGCCTGTTCCAGGGCGGCGAGCACGGACACCCCCGCCGCATAGCTGAAGGCCACCATTCCCAGCCGTCCCTGTGGCGTCAGGTCAGTACGGCTTGCCAAAAAGGCCAGGGCATCAGCCACTGCGCGGGTGTCCGCAGGGCGTATCCGCATCGCCCGAAACCCCGCCATCTCCGGCACCAGCACCGCAAACCGGGCACGTGCCAAAGTATGCGCCAAGGCAACCAGACGCGGCTCGTCTTTCCCCTCGGGTACAATGCCCGGCACCAGCACAATACCTGCCGCCACCGCGCCTGCGCCGGGCAGGTAAAGGTCGCCAGTGCGCGCGTGCCCGGCAATGGTAGTCGCTTCCGGCGTCCTGCCTCTGGCGACACTTGTGCGTCCATGCACGGCGTAGGTAACTGTCGTGCGGCGTGGCGGTGGGGTGATGGTCTTCCAATGGCTGGGTGCGGCAGAGGCATCTATGTCCACCAGCACCAGCAGCGCCTCATAAACGCGCCCCGGCGGCCAGTACCAAATGGCAAACACCAGGAAAACCACCAGCCCCGTCCACGCAGTAACGCGAGAAAGCAGCGCCCGGCGTGTTTTAGGAGTGCGATGATGGGGGCGGGCAGGCAAAATATTCTCCTTGGTGAAAAGGGGTTATTTTGTGTGGTTTTTTGGCTTTCCTTGCTTACTATATCCCACTTTAGGTTTAACCCAGACTTTCCATTAGAGTCCTGCCACAGATAACCGATTAGTCCTCGAGAATCGACAAGTTCTTATGTCGCTTCCAATTCTGCCAATGGTCGCGGCCTGGCAATGGCGTAGCCCTGCACGTAGTCCACGCCGATTTCCTCCAGGGTGTTTAGAATATCCGGGTTTTCCGTCCATCCTGCTATGGTTTTAGTCGCCATTTCGTGGGCCGCCTGGTTGATGGCTATCACCAGGGTCTGAGAGATACGGTCCTGTACGATGTCTTTTACGAAAGTACCGTTGATCTTGAGATAATCCACTTGCAGCACTTTCAGGCAGGCGATGGAAGACATGGTGCTGCCGAAATTGTCGAGAGTGGTTTGGCAGCCCAGTTTTTTAATCTCACGGAAGAAATGGGTGGCTTGGGCCAGATTGTCAATGGCCGTCATCTCCGCAATTTCAAAACCCAGCATGTGTCCAGGAATCTGGCTCAGGATCAACTGCTCCCGGATGAAGTCCAGCAGAGTGCTGTCGGCCAGCGAAGCGCCGCTTAGATTGATTGAATAGATGGGATCGCTCTCAGGAGGCAGTGTGGTCAACCAGGAAATGACCTGACGCACCACCCAGCGGTCAATTGCCGGCATCAGGTTGAGGCGTTCGGCGGCGGGCATGAATACCTCCGGCGTGATCATCTGGCCGTCCGGATCCAGCATGCGCACCAAAATTTCATATTGGGCGCGTTCCTGGGCATGGGGGACAAGCGCAGTGATCGGCTGGCAGAGCAGCGCAAACTGATCTGCTTCCAGCGCCTGAGTGATACGCGTTCCCCACAGCGTCTCACTGCTGGATTGCGCCAGTTCAGCATCACCGGTCTGGTAAACATAGACGCGGTTGCGCCCCTTTCTTTTTGCCGTGTAACAGGCCGCATCGGCAGCGCGCAGTACGGCGGACAGGCTGTCGCTCGCGGCCGTGATTGGGATCACGCCAATGCTGACACCAATGCTGAAAATTTTGTCTTCCCACACAAACTTGAACCGCTGCACGGTGAGCAGTAATTCCTCGATAATTCGCCGTGCCTGATCCAACGGGCAGTGCTCAAGCAGCAGGGCGAATTCGTCGCCACCGAGACGGGCGAGTGTATCGCGGCTGCGCATCTGCGCCTGCAGCATGGCGCTCAACTGGCGCAGCAACTGATCACCTGCGGCGTGGCCGCAGGTATCGTTAATCACTTTGAAGTGATCCAGATCGAGGTAACACAGAGTGTGTTCGCTGCCGTCCGTATGGGTATTCATCAGGGCGCGTTCCAGGCGCTGCTCGAAGTCGCGCCGGTTGGCCAAGCCGGTGAGCGTGTCGTGGGATGCTTGATGGGTTAGCTGTTGGATCAGCATGTGCTCCTGGGTGATGTCACGAAAGACCAGCACCGCACCACTGATGCCCCCATCCTCGCGTATCGGGTAGGAGGAGTACTCGACGGGGAAGAAGCTCCCGTCCTTGGGCCGCAGCATTTCAGTCTGCCCACGAACCAGCATGCCTTTGCGGAAGGCATCATAAATGGGATATTCCTCCGCCGGGTAAAGCGAACCGTCGGCGCGGGTATGATGAATATATTCATGTGCCGGTTGATTCAGCATCTCGTCGCGCGTATAACCCAGCATATTCAGGGCGGCATCGTTGACGAAGGTGCAGCGCCCGGCCGTGTCCAGGCCATAGATTCCCTCGCCCGCAGACTCGAGTAACAGGCGGAAACGCCCTTCGGACACATGGAGCGCCTGTTCGGCACGCTTGTGGTCAGTGATGTCGAACATCGTGGAGCGGCTCATTATGAAGTGGCCAGCGGCGTCCTTGATTGCAGTGGCGTTCAGCAACACGAACAGGCTCGTGCCGTCCTCGCGCACGATCTCGAATTCGAGATCGTGCGCCCAGCCGCGCTCTTTGAAGTGTGGGTAACTTTCCTGGAAAATTTTGTTGCTGGCGGGCGTGAGCAGATCGGCAAACCGTATTTTGCCCACAACCTCCTCGCGTGTGAGGCCAAGCCACTGCAGCTCGGTGTCGTTGATCTGTACGAACACACCGTCCGCGTCAAGCGAGTGGTAACCGCAGGGGGCGTTGTTGTAGAGGTCTGCGAGCTGATCAGCATATTGCTTGAGCGCATTCTCGGCTTGCGCGCGCGCGCCAAGCTCGCTGGCGAGCTTGGCGTTGGCCGACTTGAGCACAGCGGCCTGTTTCTCGAGCTGCGCCGTGCGCTTGGCTACCAGCTCCTCAAGACGGCGGCGATGCAGGCGCAGTTCCTCTTCGACCTGCTTGTCCACAGTGATATCGACCAGAATGCCCTGCAGGAATAACGGCTCGCCCGATTCGTCATGCACCAGCTTCGCCTCGTTCAGGAACCAGCGCACCTCACCGGTACGCGTGAGCATGCGGTATTCACAACGCAGGGACTCGCCACTCTCATAGCCGCGCGTAATCTCCGCGTGTACCAGCATGCGATCTTCCGGATGAATCTGCTTGAGCAGCCCCTCCGGATCGGCCAGCCACTCCTCGGGTGAAAAACCAAGCTGGCGAATCTGCGGGCTGATGTACAGCAGAGTGCCTGGCACGTCGAGCGCGGCGATATACGCGACGGCGGGAATCTGCTCCACCAGGGAGCGATATTTGGCTTCCGTCCACTTTTTTTCTGTCAGCATCCGCCGTTCGCGCAGCACGCGCTGAATGACCGTGGGCAGCAGCTCCAGATATTGGCGGTTTACATCCTTGACCAGGTAGTCCTGCGCACCACGTTTCATGGCCTCGACTGCGACTGACACGTTGTCGGCGCCAGTCAGCATCAGGATTGGCACCGGGATCTCGCCCAGATCGTTTCTCAGCGCGGTCAGAAACTCCAAACCATTCAGGTCCGGCAAGTGGTAGTCGAGCAACACGCAGTCCGGCTTTTGCGCATGGGCGAGTTGCAGCCCCTC
>JANOOA010000082.1:0-2826 GCA_031421115.1 Gammaproteobacteria bacterium
AACACCAATGATCATCGCCAGGGAGAGGCCGCGCACTGTTTCACCGCCAAAGAAAAACAATACGGTCACCACCATCAAAGTAGTCACTGACGTCATGACAGTACGTGACAAGGTTTGGTTGATGGAAACATTCATAATATCGACCGTGGTGCCTTTACGCATCTTGCGAAAATTTTCGCGGATACGGTCGAATACCACAACGGTGTCATTCAAGGAATAACCCAACACAGCCAGCACGGCGGCCAATACCGTCAGATCAAACTCAATCTGGAATATCGAAAAAATGCCAATGGTAACAATAATATCGTGCACGGTGGCAGCCACAGCGCCCACCGCAAAGCGCCACTCAAAGCGCAGCATCACATAGATAAAGACGCCGATCAAAGCCAGCAACAGCGCCAGACCACCCTTCTCAACCAGTTCCTCGCCCACCTGCGGACCAACGAATTCAATACGGCGCAGTTCGATACTGTTTTGCCCGCTCTGTTTTAATGACTCCAGAACACGTGTACTCACCTCCGCCTGGGTTTGGCCTGCACTGGGGGCAAGACGTATCAACACGTCACGCGATGACCCAAAGTGTTGCACCACAACGCCGTGAAAGCCGACCTGACCCAAGCGTTGGCGCACCTCATCCAATACCACTGGCTGTTGATAACCAAGCTCAATAATCGTACCCCCGGTGAAATCAACGCCAAAGTTCAAGCCACGGGTCGCCAACGAACCAGCAATAACCAGCAGCAGCACCAACGATGAAATGAAGGTGAACTTGCGTAACCCCATGAAATCAAAATTTGATACTTTCTTAAAAATTTCCATTTTTTCTTTCCAGATGATGCGTAACCGGTACCTCCGGTCAGGTATTCTCTATGGGAGCGATCTATACCGACAGTCGTGTGACCTTGCGACCACCGTAAGCCAGATTAATGATGCTGCGACTCACCGTAACGGCAGTGAACATTGAGGTCAAAATGCCAATGATCAGCACCACGGCGAAGCCTTTGACCGGGCCCGTCCCAAAAATAAATAACATGGCGCCCGCGATAATCGTGGTGACATTGGAATCCATAATAGTCGCAAACGCACGTTCAAAACCAGCATGAATACTCGCCTGGGGCGAGCTACCATTGCGTAGTTCTTCACGAATACGCTCATAGATGAGCACGTTTGCGTCTACCGCCATACCCATGGTTAACACCATAGCGGCGATGCCCGGCAATGTCAGGGTAGCTTGCAACAATGACATGACCGCAATCAGCATCACCATGTTAAATGCCAATCCAATGTTGGCGACCCAACCGAAAACACGGTAGTACACTCCCATGAAAATCGCGACCACGATAAGACTAACGATAGCGGAATACATTCCCTGATCAATATTATCCTGACCCAGGCTAGGCCCGATGGTGCGTTCTTCGACAATCTCCATAGGCGCGGCAAGGGCACCGGCGCGTAGCAGCAGCGCAAGGTCACGCGCCTCATTCGGGCTATCCAGCCCGGTGATCTGGAAGTTACTGCTGAATGCGCTGCGTATCACTGCAACGTTGATCACTTCTTCGATTTGCTTGCGGGTTTTAACAGCGGTGCCATTAATGTTGGTGGTTTCAACGCGCGTTTCAATAAACACCACGGCCATCGGCTTGCCGACGTTGTCTTTGGTGATACTGCCCATGACACTACCGGCTTTGCTATTCAGCCGAATAGATACGGCAGCGCCGCCGTTCTCTGCATCTATGGTGGATGCGGCGTGGGTAATATCATTGCCCGTGACGATGATGCGCTTCTGCAACAGGATGGGGCTGCCGTTACGTTCTTTGTAAAGCTTGGCATTGATGGGTACGCTACCCGCCACGGCCTCCTGCACGTTATTCTCTTGATCTACCATGCGGAATTCCAAGGTGGCTGTGCCCCCTAAAATTTCCTTGGCGCGCACGGTATCCTGTACACCGGGCAACTGCACTACGATGCGATCCTGACCCTGCTGCTGGATAATCGGCTCAGACACGCCCAGCTCGTTGACGCGATTGCGCAACGCGGTGATATTTTTCTCCACGGCAAAGCGCCGTGTTTCGCGCTGCTCCTGGTCATTGATCGACGCTAGCAGATAAAATTCGTCACCTTGTTGCGAATCTTTAAACTCTAACGTGGGACTTTCCTTACGTATTATTTCACGTGCCTTATCACGCTCTTCCACCGTGCGAAATTTAACTTCAACACCACCGGTAGTTTTGCGGATAACTGTCAAGTAACGCAACTTTTCATTGCGCAACAGGGTACGGAAATCATTAACGTAGCGCTCTTCCGCCTGACGCATGGCAGCATTCATGTCGACCAGCATCTGAAAATGCACGCCGCCACGCAAGTCCAGCCCCAGATACATGGGGTTCGCACCCAGCGCGGTCAGCCAGCCCGGAGTTTTGGGCGCCAGATTCAACGCGACCACATAATCATTACCCAGCAGCTCTGACATTAAGTCTTTGGCCTTGAGCTGGCTACCGGTATCGCTGAAACGAACCAATACACCGTTTTCAACCTTTTCAACGGCACCGAACGGGATGCCAGTGCGCTTTAACGCATCCTGTACACGGGCTTGTGCGGCTGCGTCGAGCGGCGCGCTGCGGCTGGAGGATATTTGCAGGGCGGGGTCTTCACCGTAAAGATTAGGCAATGCGTAGAATACGCTGACGATAAGCACGGCAACAATCAACAGATTTTTCCACAGCGGGTACTGATTCATCATGAACAATCCTTAGGCCAAAATATCAGCTTGATTCTTACGTCGCACCAGGAAGTGGTGGTTCTTGCGCATCTCGGCAATTGCTCCTG
>JANOOA010000083.1:0-11913 GCA_031421115.1 Gammaproteobacteria bacterium
AAGATCGAAATCCTTGCGGCCAAAGGTGGATGTTTCGATAATTTTTTCCAGGTAACTTTCTTCGCTGGTGGTGACAATTTTCTCCAGATTTTTCGCCAGGCTTTTTTTGTCTGCTTCAGCGGAAGCCAACTGTTGCTGTAATTCTTTTAACTGATTTTTGACAGTTGAAACCTGACTACCTCCTGAAAGTCGTGAGGTGATGACAATAATGGTAAACAAAAAAATGAAAATCACGAGCATCAGCAATGCCATGTCTGAATAGGTAACGAATACGCTTTCCTCCATAAAGCGCCGCCGCTTGCTTCTCATGAGCCTTCCTTTATATCCGGGGTATGATTATCGGGCTTGGCTGGATTGGACGGGGTGGATGGCGTAGCTTGAGTTCTACGTTTAGACATAAATACTCTGAGCAATGGCGGCCACCAGGCACGGTTAACCTGATCCACCAGTTTGATTTCCTGGCGCAATAACGCGCGATAATGTTTCTGCACGCGAATCGCTTCGCGCAACGTGGCGATGTCGTCGCCTTTTGCGTCTGTGTTATTAAATTCGTGCAGGCGCTTGGCTTCTTCGTGAAATGCCGTCATCGCTGCGCGAGATTCGGCGAAAGCTTCCGCCATTAATTTTGCACTTTCCGTGAGTACGATGATCTCGCCATTGAGAATGCGCACGTCTTTTTCTTCAGTGCGTTTGCAGTCTGCGGCGCAATATACCAGTGAAATTTTCATGATGCGATCGCCGATGTCCTCGACGCCAGTTTCAGTGATCAAGGCAAATATGCGTAACAGTAATCCACCAAACACGGCACCCAATAGTGTGGCGTAAAAGGCGGTGCCCATGCCGCTCATCGCTTTGCGCAGGCCTTCGAGCATCAGAGCTTCGTCGTGACCCAAGGCGTCAAGCGAGCTGCTGAGCCCTGACAGGGTAATGCTCAAGCCGGCCACCGTGCCGATCAAGCCGAGCATGATGAGTAGATTGCCGATCACCGCCAGGCCGTGGCTAACGCGCTGATAGAAGGCCAGCTCAGTGGCCAGCAGCGCTTCCAGATTGTTTTCACCGTTGGCCATCACCACGGCTTTTAGCGAGTTAAAAAAACGCCGCACCGCATTGTTTTCGGGGGTGGTGATGATGCCCATCAAACCCTGCTGGCGGGCGGCATAATCGACTTCTATTAATTCGATAGATTCGTGTGTGAGAGTGAGGGTGAGCCACAGACTGATAGCGGTGCTTAATAAAAACAACGACAAGATAACCCAGGTGAGTTTGGTGGTATCGTGTTTTACGAACTCCCATACATCGGTGTCGATATACAGCGCCACAGTTACGGTAATGGCAAAGGATCCCCAGAGCAGCCATAACAGCAGGGTGCGGTAGACTTTATGGTAGGGCATTGATATTGCTCATCCCGGGTGGTGATTATGGTGGTTGGATTTTTGCTATAGGTGTTGATGACATAGTATGTGCCCATTTCAAAATAGGCAAGAGGCGCGGTGCCACTATGCTTTGCGCCTGGGGATAGCTGGCCCAGCGGTATTCTTCGTGTTCTGGATGCCCCAGTAAGGGGTTTACGGGCAGGGTAATGTGTGTGTGCTGGGTTTCGGCGAGATAGTAGCGCGCCACTTTGCCGCGCCCATAGGGTGGGGTCTCCTGGTAGCCGTCGCCCCAGGCGAAATGCAGATCAGTGAGCGTGGTTTCTTCCGCGACTTCGCGCAGGGCGCCTTGCAGGGGCGTTTCACCCGCTTCGACCACGCCCTTGGGGAAATCCCAGTTTTGATAAGAACGTAACAACAGAAACACGAAGCGATTTTCTGTGCGTCGAATCACCACCACCCCTGCTGAGAGAGTTTTTCTTTCCATAGTGCTCCTTCATGGTGGTGTGATGAGGCTGGATTGGGTTGGGAGTAATTCCAATTCTATTTCAAAAATGCATTATTACTCCCTCTCCCCGCAAGCGGGGCGAGGGGATAAAGTTAGTGGGGTAATCCAGCTAAATGCTGTGATGTTAAAATTATGCAATGGAATCAAATATACCGCAAGTGCGATCTAAGTCGCCCAGCGCCGGTGTCGATTACCCTCGCAACTACGCCGAGTTTCTGGCGTGTTTTCCAGATGCTGCTGCCTGCCTTGACTATCTGGATTGGATTCGGCTCCTATCAAACGGCGTGGGCGATGCTGCACCGGTTTCGGTGCGCGATATGCTGACCGGGCATAAGGAACGTCCATCAAGGGCTCCGGCAAAGAAGCCAACAAGGTTTTGCCGGGCGTACACCGCGTTGCGGCGCTCGTTAAACGCTGGCTGATGGGTACGCATCAAGGGTCGTTCGAGGCCGATCACTTGCAAGCTTACTTGGACGAATTCGCGTTCCGGTTCAACCGGCGCAAGTCCGCGCATCGAGGTATGCTCTTCTACAGGTTGATCAAACAGTGCGTTGCCATACATCCCATGTCCCTTCGTGAGCTTGTAGCCAACCCGAAGCCCAAAGATGCAGGGCAAGAGTTTGCTGTGCCGTCTAAACTTCGCAATAAAGCGCCAGCTTCGCTGGATATATCTGTGTCTTCGCACCCATGGAGAGGCTAATCACAGCACTTAGCTGGATACCCCACTAAAGTTATTCGCTGATTGAATTAAAAATGGAATAAGAGCCTTCTAAAAAGCAATCCCGCGTGCCCTGAGCGTGGCCTGGGCTTCCAGCGCCAGCAGTGTCATTTCCAGGTCGTTTTCCCAATCATAACCTTTTGCCGTTTCCGCATAACCCAGCAGGTTAATGCCATGGAAGGGCGTGTCAGCATACACCTTGACGTGCCGGGTTTCTTCGATGCTGGGCGGCAATTCAGACCAGACATCGTGCTGCATATCCTGCGCGCGTGTTACCGACCATTGATCAACCAGTTTGTAACGCCCCGGTAGATCTACAAACGCCTCGGCTGTGCCGGTCTGGCGTCGCCCGGATGAGCCATCGACATGATCAGTGTGTATGTAGATAATCAATTTTGGTGAATGTTGCAGAATGTGGGGGGTGTCGTTGACTTCAGAAGGCATCCATGATGAAAAGGCCACATCAAATGCAAAGTCGATGTCCGTGATCGGCAGAGTGCGCATTTCGTAGCGTAAAAAATCATAAAAATCAGGTATTTGATTGGGCTTTGCGGTGGGTTCGCGCACACCTATGACGCGCACGCCTTCATTTGCCAGCAGGCTGCCAATGAAGCCATTGCCGCAACGCAGATCACACACGGTGGGTTGGCCGGCGGTCGCTTCCGGCATCCTGCCTCCCGCGACACTTGCACGTCCCTGTGCGGCGACTTGACGCGCATAATGGGCGATTTTGCGCATCTCGGCACGCAATGGGTAATAATGGCTGATGGTCGGCCCGGTGGTGACGGCATTCCGGTCAGGGCTGCTGAAAATCAGGTTGAACAGCGGCACGCCCTTGATGCGTTCGGCAAAGGGCAGGGCGGTGTTCCACGCGGGATGTTCTTTCTGCTGCACCGAAACAATGCGCGTAAACATCTCATTGCTGAAGGCTTCCATTTCGCGCAGGGGTTCAAAATTCATAACTATTTCCTAAGTCAGGTATGGTATTGCGGACTCAGCTCATGAACCGCCGCAATAAAGGCGCCAGCATGTTCCGGGTTCACATGCTGATGTATGCCATGCCCGAGGTTGAAGACATGGCCGGAGCCGTGGCCGTAATTGGCGAGGATAGTGGCCACTTCAGCGCGTATGCGTTGTGGTGAGGCGTAGAGCACGCAGGGATCCATGTTGCCTTGCAGCGCCACACGGTTGCCGACGCGGGCGCGCGCTTCGCCCAGGTCTAATGTCCAGTCCACGCCTAACGCATCACAGCCGGTATCGGCCATGATTTCCAGCCAGTTGCCGCCGCCCTTGGTGAACAGCACCACCGGCACACGGCGGCCACCGTTTTCGCCTTTGCTATTCCCTTTACTATTAAGATGCAGACCATCAACAATCTGCTGCATGTAGCGCAATGAAAATTCGCGGTAATCACGCGGCGTCAGCACGCCACCCCAGGTATCGAATACCATCACCGCTTGCGCGCCTGCGGCAATTTGTGCGTTCAGGTAACTGATGACGGAGCGCGCAGTGATGTCGAGCAGCTTGTGCAACAGTGCCGGCTGGTCGAACATCATGCCCTTGATGAGGGAGTATTCCTTGCTTGAGGAGCCTTCCACCATATAGGTGGCGAGGGTCCACGGGCTGCCAGAAAAGCCGATCAACGGTACACGTCCGTGCAGCTCACGGCGAATCAGACGCACCGCATCTATCACATAACGCAGTTCCTGTTCGGGATCAGGCACGCCCAGTGCGGCTATGTCCTGGGCGGTGCGCACCGGTTTTTTAAAACGCGGCCCTTCACCTTCCGTGAAATACAGGCCCAGCCCCATGGCGTCAGGAATGGTGAGAATGTCAGAAAACAAAATCGCAGCATCGAGCGGAAAGCGTTCCAGTGGTTGCAATGTCACTTCGCACGCCAGCTCGGGATTAGTGCATAGATCCATGAAAGATCCGGCGCGTGCGCGTGTGGCGCGGTATTCAGGTAAATAACGCCCGGCCTGACGCATCATCCATACCGGCGTAACATCGACAGGTTGACGCAACAGCGCGCGGAGAAAACGGTCATTTTTTAATTCGGTCATTGGTTATTCTTTCTATTATTTATGTGTAAGTGAGATGAGCATTAATCTCATATCCCCAAGTAATCCAGAATCCCCAACGCAGCTTCGCGGCCTTCGTGGACGGCGGTGACTACCAGATCGGAGCCGCGCACCATATCGCCTCCCGCGAAAATTTTCGGGTTACTGGTTTGATGTTTGAATTTACCACGCGCAGGGGCGGTTACGCGGCCTTTTTCGTCCAGTGCGATGCTGAAATCAGCAAACCACGGTGCGGGACTGGGCTGAAAACCGAAGGCGATAATCACGCGGTCGGCAGGGATGATTTCTTCCGAACCGGGAATGGCGCGCGGCGTGCGGCGGCCACGTGCATCAGGCGCACCAAGTTCGGTAGTGATCATTTTCACGCCCGTGACATGATGACCAGTGACGTGATTATGGGCGCCGATGATCTCGATGGGCTGGCGGTTCCACAGGAATTCCACGCCTTCTTCTTTGGCGTGGGTTACTTCGCGCTTTGAGCCGGGCATGTTGGCTTCGTCGCGGCGATACGCGCAGGTGACGCTGGCAGCGCCATGACGAATAGCGGTGCGGTTGCAATCCATCGCTGTATCGCCGCCGCCCAGCACCACTACACGCTGATCGGCCATGCTGATGAAGTTGGATTCGTCACGATCCAGCACCATGTTGCGGCGCACAGTAGAGATTAAATAGGGCAGTGCTTTATGCACGCCGGGCAGGTTCTCGCCGGGAAAGCCGCCGGTCATGGCGGTGTAAGTGCCCATGCCGAGAAACACGGCATCGTATTCTTCCAGCAGTTTGTTTAAAGCGATATCTTTTCCGATTTCAATATTGAGACGGAACTCAATACCCATTTCTTCCATGAGCGCGCGGCGGCGTGTTATCACGTCTTTTTCGAGTTTGAATTCGGGAATGCCAAAGGTGATCAGGCCACCGATTTCAGAGTAGCGATCAAATACGATGGGCTGCACGCCATTGCGCACCAGTATATCAGCACAGCCTAAACCGGCCGGGCCCGCGCCCACCACGGCAACGCGTTTGCCGGTGGCAACCACGCCGGACATATCCGGTTTCCAGCCGCGCTTGAGTGCTTCTTCGGTGATGAATTTTTCGATGGAGCCGATGCTCACGGCGCCAAAGCCATCATTCAATGTGCATGCGCCTTCACACAAGCGGTCTTGGGGGCACACGCGCCCGCATATTTCGGGCAATGTGTTAGTGCGGTGCGACGCTTCAGCGGCTTCGAAGAATTTTCCTTCTTCAATCATCTTCAACCAATCGGGAATGTAATTATGTACCGGGCATTTCCATTCGCAATACGGATTGCCGCAGCCCAGGCAACGTCCGGCTTGAGCTGCGGCAGTTTTTGCGTCGTACTGGCCGTAAGTTTCTTTGTATTCGTGGATACGAATGGCCACGGGTTTTTTTACAGGATCCTGGCGCGGGATCTCAAGGAATTCAAAATTCTTGGTCATGTTATAAGCCACTTGCTGTGCATAAAAAAAGGATCATGCGGCATTACGCAATGTTTCCAGGAGCGTCTCAATTTCGGCGGCTTTGGGTTTCACCAGCCAGCATTTGTCGCTAACCATGTCAAAATCATCCAGCAGGGTTTGTCCCCACTGGCTACCGGTTTCGCTAACAAATTCTTCGATGAGGCTGCGCAGATAATTACGGTGCCCGCCCATTGGTTCGGTGCTGATACGGTGGATGTCCACCAGCTCATGGTTGTAACGATCCACAAACGTGTTGTCGTTATCCATCACATAGCTGAAACCGCCCGTCATGCCCGCGCCGAAGTTAAGGCCAGTGGCACCCAGCACCACAATCACGCCGCCGGTCATGTATTCGCAGCCATGGTCACCTATGCCCTCGACCACCGCCAGCGCGCCGGAATTACGCACGGCGAAGCGTTCACCGGCGAGACCGGCGGCAAACAGTTTGCCCCCCGTGGCGCCGTACAAGCAGGTGTTGCCAATGATGGGTGTTTCCTGGCTTTTGAAGCTGCTGTTACGCGGTGGATAAATAGAAAGCTTGCCACTGGCCATGCCTTTGCCAACGTAGTCGTTCGCATCGCCTTCCAGTATCAGGTTCAAACCACCGGCATTCCATACCCCGAAACTTTGGCCCACAGCGCCTTTCAATTTGACGGTGATCGGCGCGGACTCCATGCCTTTGTCGCCATGGCGTCGCGCAATCTCGCCCGACAGGCGCGCACCAATGGAACGATGAATGTTGCGTACGTTATAGCTGAACGTGCCGCCGCGTTTGTGCTCGATAGCATCGAGAATATCTTTCACCATCTGCTCGGCCAATTCACCTTTATCAAAGGGCGCGTTGCGCGGCTCTTTGCAATACTGCGGACTGGAAGCAGGAATGCCGGCATGAGATAGCAGCGGCTTCAAGTCCAGCTTGTTTTGTCTGGCGGTGGTGCCTTCCAGAATTTGCAGAAGATCAGTACGCCCAATCAAATCTGCCATGTGCCGCACGCCCAGTTGCGCCATCAGCTCACGCGTTTCGCGTGCGATGAAGCGGAAATAATTCATCACCATTTCCGGCAGGCCGATGAAGTGCACTTGACGCAATATGTCATTTTGCGTAGCAATGCCGGTGGCGCAATTATTGAGATGACAAATGCGCAGGTATTTGCAACCCAGCGCGACCATCGGCCCGGTGCCAAATCCGAAGCTTTCAGCGCCGAGAATTGCGGCCTTGATAACATCCAGGCCGGTTTTCAGGCCGCCATCGGTTTGCAGGCGTACTTTGTCGCGCAGATTGTTGGCGCGTAATACCTGATGTGTTTCGGTAAGGCCAAGCTCCCACGGTGAACCCGCGTATTTAATCGAAGTCAGCGGGCTCGCGCCGGTGCCGCCATCGTAGCCGGAAATGGTGATCAGGTCAGCGTAGGCCTTGGCCACGCCTGCCGCAATCGTGCCCACGCCGGGTTCGGCCACCAGCTTCACTGACACTAATGCGGTAGGGTTAACCTGCTTCAAATCAAAAATCAATTGTGCCAGATCTTCGATGGAGTAAATGTCGTGATGTGGTGGCGGTGAAATCAGTGCCACGCCGGGGCGCGCATAACGTAGTCGGGCGATCAGCGCATTCACTTTATCACCGGGCAATTGTCCGCCTTCGCCGGGCTTGGCGCCCTGCGCAATTTTAATCTGCAACACTTCGGCGTTCACCAGGTAAGTGGGCGTGACGCCAAAGCGGCCAGAGGCCACTTGCTTGATCTTCGACATTTTCTCGGTGCCGTAACGCTTTGGATCTTCCCCGCCTTCACCGGAATTGGAGCGCCCGCCGAGACGGTTCATGGCCGTTGCCAGTGCTTCGTGTGCCTCGGGTGACAATGCGCCCAGCGACATGCCAGCGCTATCAAAGCGCAGCAAAATGGCTTCCATCGGCTCGACTTCATCCAGCGGCACAGCGGTAACATCTTTACGCAAAATCAGCAGGTCGCGCAACGTAAGCGTGGCACGGTGATTAACCAGTGCGGCGTACTCTTGATAGTGCGCGTAATCACCGGATTTCACGGCGCGTTGCAGCGTCACTACTACATCGGGGTTATAGGCATGCTGTTCGCCACCATGAACATACTTGAACAAGCCACCTTGCTGAATGGTCTTGCGCTGCGTCCACGCCTCACGTGCCAGGTGTTGTTGATCGTCTTGCAGATCGTCAAAGTCCGCACCTTGCACGCGGCTGGTGGTGCCGGTGAAGCACAGGTCAATGACATCATTGTGCAGGCCAATCGCCTCAAACAGTTGCGAGCCACGGTAACTGGTGATGGTGGAAATGCCCATCTTGGAAATAATTTTGTACAGGCCTTTGTTGATGCCTTTGCGATAATTTTGTGCCAGGGCGCTGGCAGTTTTACCAACAATGTCACCGCTGGCAAGCATGTTGTGCAGGCATTCATAAGCAAGGTAAGGATACACTGCCGTGGCGCCGTAACCGATCAACGCGGCGATGTGATGCGGGTCACGCGCGGTAGCGGTTTCCACCACAATGTTGGCATCGCAACGCAAGCCTTCACGGATCAGGCGATGATGCACCGCACCCGTGGCAAGCAAAGCATGCGCGGGGAGTGTGTCGCGCGCAATCGCGCGGTCAGATAATACGATTACCACGGTGCCAGCACGCACTGCCGCTACGGCGCGGTCGCATAGGGCTTCAATAGCGTGACGCAGCCCTTTATCTGGTGCGTAGTTAAGGTCAATGATAGTGGCGGCGTAATTAGTATCGCCTATATTTAACAGGCGCTGGAACTTGCCTTCGGATAACACCGGCGAGTCGATGACCAGACGCGCGGCATGATCAGCGGTTCCCTCAAACATATTTTTTTCACGGCCCAGGCAGGTTTCCAGCGACATCACAATCTGCTCACGCAACGGATCTATCGGCGGGTTGGTAACCTGCGCGAATTGCTGACGGAAATAGTCATACAGTGAACGCACTTGCTCTGACAGCACCGCCATTGGCGTGTCGTCGCCCATCGAGCCAATAGCTTCCTGACCCGCTTCGGCGATCACACTTAATACCTGGTCACGCTCTTCAAATGTCACCTGAAACATTTTTTGATAGCTTTGCAGTGTGGCATGATCCAGCGGCTGGCTACACAGGGTTTCATCGCCTAGGGTAGAATCCAAGTGCTTGACGTGTTCCTTGAGCCACCGACGATAAGGTTTGCCGGATTTTAGATGCGTATCAATGTCGGTGGGCAGCAGCAGCGTGCCGGTGGACGTATCCACTGCAATCATCTGGCCGGGTTTGAGCCGTCCCTTGGCGACCACGTCTTCTGGCGCGTAGTTATACACGCCAATTTCCGACGCCAGGGTAATGTGCCGGTCACGCGTGATCACATACCGTGCCGGGCGCAGACCATTGCGATCCATGGTGCATGCCGCGTAACGGCCATCGGTCATGACGATGCCCGCCGGGCCGTCCCACGATTCCATGTGCATGGAGTTGTATTCATAGAAGGCGCGCAGGTCAGGATCCATGCTCTCGATATTCTGCCAGGCAGGTGGCACCAGCAGGCGCATGGCATGGAATAGATCCATGCCACCGGCCAGCAGCACTTCCAGCATGTTGTCGAGGCTCATCGAGTCTGAACCGCTCATCGACACCAGTGGCAGAATGTCTTCCATATTTGGGATTAACGGCGTCTTGAATTTGCTGCCGCGCGCCAGTGACCAGTAGCGGTTGCCCTGAATGGTGTTGATTTCACCGTTGTGCGCGAGAAAGCGGAACGGCTGCGCCAGCCGCCAACGCGGCCAGGTGTTGGTGGAAAAACGCTGGTGATACACGCACAGTGCTGAGGTGAAACGCTCGTCGGTCAAATCCAGATAAAACACTGGCAGATTGGCTGGCATCACCAACCCTTTGTAGGAGATGACGTTGCCGGACAGCGTAGAAATATAGAAGGTATCGTCGTGTGGCTCAAGCGCTTTTTCAGCGCGGCGGCGCGCAATGAACAGCGCACGCTCAAATGCCGCACCGTCCATGTTCGACGGGGCGTTGACAAATACCTGCTCGATGGCTGGCAGGCTCTTTAGCGATTCTTCACCGCACGCCACCGGGTTAACCGGCACTACACGCCAGCCCGCAAGGCTCAGGCCTTGTTCGCTTAACTCGGCTTCTACCTGGCGACGTGCGTGGCTTGCCAGCGCGGCATCGCGGCTTAAAAATACCATGCCCACGGCGTACAGCGGCGCCAGTTCAAAATCCTGTTCTTTGGCGATGGCTTCGAGAAAAGCAGCAGGTTTTTTGAACAGCAGCCCGCAACCATCGCCGGTCTTGCCGTCAGCGGCCACGGCGCCCCGGTGCGTAAGGCACGCCAGGGAATTGATCGCGGTCTGTACCAGCCAATGGCTAGGCACGCCGTCCATCTGGGCGATCAAGCCAAAGCCACAACTGTCTTTTTCAAAACTCGGGCGATACAGGCCGGAGGTTAATGTATCTGCTGTGTTCACTGTATTCAATGCCCCGTTGTTCAAGTCGCCGCCAGGAAAACAGGCGCTGCTGTGTCGCGATATCCCCATCATTTACATTGAGCTGCGCAGTTACCCCCTCTCCCACGCGTGGGAGAGGGGGTAACTGCGTAACGTCATCTACAAAATCGCAGGGGAAACACCTTAAAGTATACCGCTCAATGCAGCGGCATTCAATGGAGAGTTGGCGAGAGATAAATACCTTATATTTATTGTTACTTTATTGTGTGTCGCTACGCCCGGAATGATAGGAGTGTGGTGGGAACGCTTTAATTTCGAAGACACCAAATAGCCCCTATCACGCGAATTCCAGTTTTATATTAGCCGTTGCCAGATACTCGGCTTCGCGTCCCAGCTCGGTTTCAGTGAGGGGATGTTGTGCCAGCCAATCCGCAGGAAATTGGATGCGCAGCGACTTCTTGCCTGCCGCCAGGGTAAATTTAGGCAGATCAGTATCCGTGCGGTTACGATGCAATAGCACGGCCAGACGCAGCAGTACGCACAAACGCCATTCCTGGTCTATTTGTGCGGAGGGCAGTTGTGAAAAAACCTCCATGGGAAATTTGCGGCGGTGACCGCGAATCAGCCCCGCCAGGCGGGTTTGTTCCTGGTGCGAAAATCCGGGTAGATCGGAATTTTCCACAATATAACTGCCATGTTTGTGGTATTGATTGTGAGCGATGGCCAGGCCAAGTTCATGCAGGTGCGCTGCCCAGCGCAGCAAGTGGGCATGCTCTTCATCAACCAGTTTCCAGTCTTGAACGACCTGCGCCAGGCACGTCATGGCAGTATTTTCCACACGCGCCGCTTGCGCAACATCCACCTGATAACGCGCCATCAGCGCATGGATGCTGGTTTCACGCGCGTCTTCATGCGCAATTCTGCCCAGTAAATCATGCAATGTACCTTCACGCAACGCGCCTTCAGCGACTTCGATACGCTCAATATTTAATGCTTCCATGATCGCCAGCAAGATCGCTACGCCGCCCGGCAATACCGAGATGCGGTCGCTGCTCACATCGTCCCATTTCAAGCGTTGCACATGGCCTGCCGCGAGCATCGCATCGCGCAGCTTATGCAGCGCCTGTTGCGTAATGCCGTTGTCGCTCCAGCCATTGGTGCGCACTATTTTGTCGGCGGTGCGAATCGTGCCCGACGCGCCTACCGCGCTGTGCCATCCCAGCCGCTGATACTGGCGCTCGATAGGTTGCAGTTCCAGGCGCGCCGCAATTTCAGCGCGACGCATATCGCGTGAGCGAAT
>JANOOA010000084.1:0-6580 GCA_031421115.1 Gammaproteobacteria bacterium
TGACCAATACCTGAACCGCTTTCCTGCTTACCTGCAACAGGCCGACATGGAAAGCAATGGAAAATCCACCGCCCGCGACGGTATGAATGTTGGCTGCAACACCGGGCCCATTATCTGGGGTGAGCCAGGCACCAATGGTCAACATGCTTTTTATCAACTGATCCATCAGGGCACGCGCCTGATTCCAGCGGATTTTATTGCGCCCATAGAAACCCACAATCCTCTTGGCGAGCACCACACTATTCTTTTATCTAATTTCTTTGCACAAACTGAAGCATTAATGAAAGGTAAAACTGCGGATGAAGTTCGTGCGGAATTAAAAGCATCGGGATTGCAGGGTGAAGCACTTGAAAAGCTACTGCCGCATAAAACCTTCGCCGGCAACCGGCCCACCAATTCACTGTTGCTGCAAAAACTCACGCCCACCACCTTGGGCGCCCTCATCGCGCTGTATGAACACAAAATTCTCGTGCAGGGCATGATCTGGAACATTAATTCGTTTGATCAATGGGGCGTGGAGCTGGGCAAGCATCTGGCAAAAGCGATATTGCCGGAATTACAGGGTGGCGAAACCGTAAAAAGTCATGACTCATCAACCAATGGTTTGATCAACTATTACAAGGCGCACCGGATAACTTAAGCAAGCTCTGAATAGAATCACTAGCAACCGTTGGTGTATCTGGTAAAATGCGCGGGCAAGCAACAAAGGCTGGTACTCAAAGGGCATTTATTTGTACTTCCTCGTCAAAATCAAATTCGCGATTGCCATCCTCTTTGCCATTCTCTGGGCTGCCATTTCAATCTACATTGCTCAATACTGGCTTGATGGTCTTTCAATTCATATCGGTTGGCTGTTGGCCTCAATAGTGATTTTTGGCATCGCAATTATCCCAGGCTTTATGAATGCCTTCCTGCTTGCAAGCCTGATAATGGATCGACGACCGAAACGAGTACCGCTTGAAAAATATCCGCCCATCACTATCCTGATTGCAGCGTTCAACGAGGCAACGACAGTTGCCGGAACAATCAAAAGTATCGAACACCAGCATTACAGCGGCCAACTTGAGGTGATCGTAATCGACGATGGTTCTACGGACGCTACAGCCGCCATCGTGACTGCCGAGATTGCGCATTACCCATGGCTGAAATTCATACATTTGCAAAGCAATAGCGGGAAAGCCAAGGCACTGAATCAAGGGTTGGCCCAAGCCAGTCATAAACTGATTGTGACCCTTGATGCAGACTCTTATCTTTACAGCGATTCGCTGCGGAGTATCGTGGAACGGTACTCCGCAGATCCACCCAATACCCGGGCAGTAGCGGGTACCGTGCTGGCGCGCAACTCTCGTAAAAACTGGATTACCAAAGCCCAGGAATGGGACTATTTTCACGGTATCGCCGCGATCAAACGGGTGCAATCACTTTTTCAGGGAACATTGGTGGCGCAGGGGGCTTTTTCACTCTACGACCGGCACACCTTGGTTCAAATGGGTGGCTGGCCAGATTGTATCGGAGAAGACATCGTGTTGACCTGGGCTATCCTGAAGGCCGGTTACCGGGTCGGACATAGCGAAGATGCGTGCGTATTCACCAATGTTCCCGACACATTGAAGCAATTTATCCGGCAACGCCAACGTTGGGCGCGCGGCATGATTGAGGCTTTTAAAAAGCACCCTGGTATTCTACTTACCCCGCGACTCTCCACTTTCTTTGTGTACTGGAATTTGTTGTTCCCGCTACTGGATTTGATCTTTACCCTGAGTTTCATCCCCGGCCTGGTGTTTGCCCTGTTTGGTTATTACTGGATTGTTGGGCCGATGACATTGGCCTTGATACCGATAGCCCTGGTGATGCAATACAGCATGTTCCACATTGGCAGAAACATGTTCGATAGTTGTGGGCTCAAGGTGCGCAATAACCTCAAAGGTTTTCTAATCTATTCACTCGGTTATAGCCTGATCATGCAGCCGGCCTCTGTTGTTGGCTATTTTTCCGAAATTCTGAATCTGAAAAAAAGCTGGGGAACCAAATGAAATACATGCTGAGCAAAAGACTTGCGTTCTTCGCTCTGTGCCTGGCGAGCGCCTCCGGCATGGCTGCGAGTGATGACGAGAGCTTCAAGCAAGCCGCAGGGGCGGCATTATTGGTGTCCGGCGACACTGAGAATTTTTCTATTCAGCAGGCAGCTGTTGAATATCTGCCGAAGTACAAACATGCCGAGTTGCTCACCGGTTTCCGTTACACCACCCATCATTTCGAACAGAACGACTGGCAGCGTAGTGGGCAGCAAGTTACTTTTCTGCATCGGAACATTGTCCCAGCCACTGCCAACGGTTGGCAGATGGACGTCGGCTTGTTTCACCAGGGGGGGCATAATCTTTTGACGGTGGATGGAAACTACCGGGTAGCATTGGGCGAGCGCACGGGGCTGGAACTGTTCATCAACCAAGATTGGGTCAAAACCGCTACCGCCCTGAACAATGGTACCCATTTCACTTTTCCAGGCCTTGCTCTGGAGCAAGGCCTGGGGTCGCATATCACCTTGGTGGGGCTGGGGGGGCAGCAGAACTTCTCCGATGGCAATTCCCGTAATCACGGCCGCTTCAAATTGATTGTTCAACCCAACCTTGATCTGGGGTTGACGCTGCAGGCACGGTATCGTACCTATACCAGTTCCAGCGAAGATGTTGGCGGCGCGTATTTCAATCCGAGCGGTTACGAAGAAGCGATGCTGGCGCTTGGCTGGCGCCAAAAGGTTCATGGTTGGAATGCCCGCTTGACCGTCGGAACCGGGCAGCAAAAAGTGGCTGGTAATCCACGCACACCAACCCGCCTGCTTGAAGTAGGCATACAAAGCCCGCTGAATCGTACCTATTCCCTCCGTTTGCATGGCGGACTAAACCAGAGCGCTTCATTCAACGGCCCTGACTACCGTTACAATTATCTGCAAATCGAATGGATTGCCGAACTTTAAATGTTTGACGCATGCCACCGCCACACATGAAAGGACAGAGGGAAGCTTATGCGGATGAGTCCGCTGGTGCGGCTGAACGAAGTGATCGCTGGGAGCTATTTAAGAAGATTTATAGGGCGACCGTTCCCCCAACTCCCGCATATACTGCTCAATAGACTGCGTTTCACGCACCAGAAAATCATCAATCGCATCACGAAAACGCGCATTGGCTATCCAGTGCATGGAATACGTGGGGGTAGGTAAAAAACCACGGCTGATCTTGTGTTCGCCTTGCGCCCCCGCTTCAAAACGCTGCAATCCCTGCGCGATGCAATATTCGATGGCGCGGTAATAACATGCTTCAAAATGCAGACTATGAAACTGCCCAGCACAACCCCAGTGTCGACCATACAAGGTATCATGCCCGCGTAAAAAAAACGCACCGGCCACATAACAACCCTGATAACTTGCCATAATCAACAAGGTTTGATCGGGCAGGGTGCGCCCCAGCTCTTTGAAAAATTCCAGGGTCAGGGACGCAATGCCACCTTTTTCATCAAAGGTGGATTTGTAAAATTCATGAAAAATAGCCCATTGCTCCGCGCTGGTTTGATGACCATTCAGCAATTCCAACACTACACCTGCATCACTCACATGACGCCGTTCACGCCTAATTTTTTTGCGTTTTTCGGCTGAAAACCGGCCGAGGAAATCGTCAAAATCACGGTAGCCACGATTCTCCCAATGATATTGGCAACCCACCCGCTGTAGCAAACCATACCGCGCCAAATGCGCCGTATCCACAGCGTTGGTAAACAGCCAGTGCAAACCTGAGGCATTGCTGCGCTGCGCATGCTCTATCGCGCCATTAATCAGCAGATCCGCCACCTGCACCCGTTGCGGTGTATCTACCAGCAACAGGCGCGGCCCCGTGGCCGGGGTATAAGGCACAGCCACCACCAGCTTGGGATAATAGCGTAACCCGGCACGGTGATAGGCGTCCGCCCAATCCCAATCAAAAACAAACTCGCCATAGGAATTATTTTTCATATACATCGGCACGGCGCCGATGAGCTGACCGTCATCACTCTCAACTACCAGATGTTGCGGCCACCATCCTGCCGCTGCACCTACACATTGATGGCGCTCCAATGCCACTAAAAACTCATGACGCAAAAAGGGATTGTTATCACTGACCAACGCATTCCATTGATCGGCGGGAAGGGTGTCGAGGCTATCGAGGATGGTCAGGCGCATTTTTTAATAAACCCAAAATCAGCGCATTGGCGGCTTACGATTCTAAGCTTCAAATATCCCCGTTGGCATACCATCAAGACTGACCTGATTTTTATCGCTCCAATATTGTTGCAGACCGGCATCACCTTTCTTTTCGGCCCAATCTTTCAATAGCTGCCGATCTCCCGCATAGTCAAAATAGGGCACGCCCATACCGCACGAAGTTTGCACCAGCTCAATATCCATTGCAATGCATTGCCGTGCACCAGCAATCGGTGGGAACAACGCAGCGAGTGTATGCCATTGGTTATCTCTACGATGGGACACCATTGCCTGACCATATAACCGCAAGATCATCGGGGGTCCCTCCACAGCACAAAACATCACTGTGATGCGGTTGCTTTCCAGCAGATGCGCCGCTGTTTCATTACCGCTGCCGGTTAAATTCAGCCAGACGATTTTATTGGCGCTAATGATACGAAAACTATCCATGCCCTTCGGCGAGAGATTAACCATGCCATCCGGTGCCGCCGTTGCAACAAAAAACATTTTCTGCTGCGTGATGAACTCTTGCAGTTTTTCGTTTAACTCTGTGTATTTTTGTCCCACGTTTTAGCGCTCCTGCGGTTCACTTCACCACGCTCGCCAAATTATCCAGATATTTTTCCGCATCCAGTGCTGCCATGCAGCCTGAGCCAGCGGAGGTTATTGCCTGGCGATAAACATGATCCGCAACATCGCCTGCAGCGAACACGCCGGAGATGCTGGTGGCCGTGGCGTTGCCGCTGGCGCCGCTTTTTACCTTGAGGTAACCGCCGTTCATTTCAAGCTGCCCGTCAAACAAGCTGGTATTGGGTTTGTGGCCAATGGCAACAAACACGCCCTGCACCGCAATATCTTTGGCACTGCCATCCTGCACGCTCCTGACGCGTATACCGTTCGCGCCTTTGGCATCGCCCAGCACTTCATCAAGGGTCTGGTTCCATTCAATGGTGACTTTGCCACTTTTTACACGCTCCATCAAATGATCGGCGAGAATTTTTTCTGACTTGAACTTGTCGCGGCGATGCACCACCGTGACGTGTGATGCAATATTGGAAAGATACAGCGCTTCTTCCACGGCGGTATTGCCGCCACCGATCACCGCCACTGGTTGGTTGCGATAGAAAAAACCATCGCAGGTCGCACAGGCGGATACGCCACGGCCACGGAAGGTCTCTTCAGAAGGGATGCCCAGATACATCGCCGATGCACCCGTGGCGATGATCAGCGCATCACAGGTGTAGACGGCGTTATCCCCCGTGAGGCGAAACGGACGCTGTTGCAACTCTGCCTTATTGATATGATCGCAGATAATCTGCGTGCCAAAACGCTCGGCGTGCTGGCGCATGCGCTCCATTAACTCCGGGCCTTGCACGCCCTGGGCGTCACCGGGCCAGTTATCGACATCGGTGGTGGTCATTAGTTGGCCGCCCTGCTCGATGCCGGTGATCACCACCGGTTTAAGATTAGCGCGCGCGGCATACACCGCCGCCGTGTAACCAGCGGGGCCAGAACCTAAAATCAGCAGACGATGGTGTTTTATTTCGCTCATGGGAGAATACCGTTTAGGGGTGCCCCCTCCCCTATATTATGATGGTGAATGGGTAGGAATGGGCACAATGTCATTGGGGACTGTATAATAAGCCAATCGCGGTTCATCAGCAAACACAGAGGATAGTCAGCTTGGCGCAGGCAACACGCAAAAAAGAGGGGAAACTGCCGCTGCTTGCCCAAATAAATAGTGGCGTGAGCCGTGGCTTGCGCGAGGGCGCACTGCTGGTGCTGGGCGCAATTGCCATTTATTTGCTGGTATCGCTGGTGACTTATCATCCCGCCGATCCGGGTTGGTCACGCACGGGCGTGAGTGACCACGTTGAAAACAGCGGCGGCGTGGCTGGCGCCTGGTTTGCCGATGTATTTCTCTATGTATTTGGTTATTTTGCGTACCTTTTTCCGATAATGGTCGGCGTAGGTGGCTTGTTTTTATACAAAGAACACGAAAAACCGGACTCCACACATCTCGCCTTACGCAGTCTTGGCTGCGTACTAACCATGATGGCAGGCAGCGGCCTGGCCACGCTGCGTTTTAGCAGTGCGGCGTCATCGTTGCCACTGAATTCCGGCGGCATTCTCGGCGACGTAATGGCCAGCACGCTCACCCATTCCTTCAGCACGGTCGGCGCTACACTGTTTCTATTGGCCCTGTTCCTCAGCGGGGTAACGTTCTTCACGGGCCTGTCATGGTTCTGGCTGATGGACATCACGGGGCATCTTGCCCTTCAAGCCTTTGAAAAAACTCAAATTGCTTGGGCTGATTTCAAGGAATACCTGGCTGGCCGACGCGCTCGC
>JANOOA010000085.1:0-3281 GCA_031421115.1 Gammaproteobacteria bacterium
TACCATCATGATGAATAACTGCAACCTCACCGATCTCTTCGGTTCCGGCGTAACATACTAAAGACCAATCTAAATCATTGGCAAGACCATCCGCTTTGCTCTGAACCATTTTAATATCCTGCTTTTTTAACTAGGGTTACGGAGCCGGTATCGGCGTCACGCGAATGGGCGCGGGCTGTTTTGGATTGGGCATATCAACCTCTGGACTGTTACGGTCCGTCCATTCTTTACCTTTGCGCGCCATAAATTCGGCCTCATGCTTAGGTAACGGACCACGCGCCATACTGCCTTCCCATTCCCACATCGCGGCACGGGCTTTGCGCACATACGGATCTTCCGGCGGCGACAAGTGCACATAGGTGCGCATGGCACCTAATGCACCCTGTAAATCACCTTGCTGCTCCAGAGAAATCCCCAAGCCCCAATAAGCATTGGCTTGATAAGGCCGCAACGTAGTAGCTTTATCAAAAAAACTCACCGCCTCCTGATACCTCTCAAGACCCAGCAGGGCATAACCCATGTTGACATGCGCATCCACCAGGTTGGGCGAAAGTTGCAAGACACGCTGCAATGCGGTAATGGCATGTTCATACTCTTTGGCATGCAACATCACTACCGCTTGCTCAAAGCGGATTTTTATTTGCGTCATACGCGCTTGCTGTGAATGGCCTTTGGGATCTTTGGCAGGATCAATCTCGACCTGCGGCGCGGGCAATGGTGGTACAAATATTGGATTACGCGTCACGCCCACCAGCATCGCCACCATGCCCAACACCAACAGCAGTGAAATAAACGAGGCGGTGGTGGATGATGTACCTGACGGAGCAAGTACTGTACTCATACCACGCCCTTATGTGCGGCTGTGCTATAAAACGGCGTGCCAAAATAGGTGATGAAAGCAAACACAAACACACCGATAATGGCAATCGCGCCGACACGAATCGGAATGCGATACGTGAGCCGCGCATGGATACTGGCACCCAACATGAGCCAATTAAGAAAAGAAGAAGTCTCCAACGCATCCCATGCCCAGTAACGGCCCCAGGCATCCTGCGCCCACACCGCGCCAGCGGTGAGCATCAGGCTGTGAAAAATAAATGCCAGTAACATGAAGCGCCACGCCAGCGCGTCCAGCACGGCATCGGCGGGCACATGGCGAAACCACGACGCCAATCGCTGCGTATTACGCAGTAAAATCACCCCTGCCAATCCGGTACCCACCAGACAGAATGCCAGGAAAAACTTCCCTAAACCAACGTGCGCCCACAACCAGTCATTGTAATAGGTCGGCGGAAACGCTGTATCAACTGGCTGCAATGCCAATACCCAGCCTCCCAGCACCCACGTCATGGGCAACGCCACTACGGCACTGGGACGCAACAACGGCACGCGCCAATACACCACGGCAAACACCAGGCCCAGGCTCCACAACTGGCTCATCAGCAATTCAAATAAATTGACGAACGGGCCATGGCCGAGGCGCATCCAGCGCTCGGTAATCGCCACAGTAAGCAACGCCACGCCCAGCGCCATCATCAGCAATACAAATTTTTCATGGGGGCGTGGTGACGCCTGTGTCATGACACCAATGGTAGTGACGCCAATGCGCATGCGCATCATACCCACCACCGCAATCACCGTGGCCAGCACGTAGGCGCTCAGCCCCGCCCACAACCACGGCAATTCCGTAGCGTAACCCATTACACTCAACATACTCCCAGACGCGGACGTCACTTCATTCATACCGACCTCCTGTGCCATGACTCGGAGATATCGAGACAAATGAAACGGATGGATTTTTTTGCCAGACTAGGCGTAACCCCGCCGCCGCACTCATTGTGCGGCAAGGGGTTGCAACGACGTATGGCGAAAAAAGACGCCGTTTCATGTCTCGATATCTCCGAGTCATGGCACTAATGCCGCGTCCGGGGGGGATGCCCGCAGTGCTTCTGGCGCATCTATCGCCGCTCGCACCGGGGCAATCTGCAAGCTCACCCCGGCCTTACGCCAGAAATGTGTCCCCAAACCCAATATTGCCATGATTGCTGCTCCAAATAACCAATGTAGGGTAGGATCATAAAATACTTTATATCCCATCCACGTAGTCAACCGTTCATAACGTAACACACCACCGGGCACATGCACACTTTGACCCGGCTCGAGCTCAACCCGCCGATCGTCTACATTCACCACCAGCACCCCAGTAGTGGTTTTACCGTCCAGCACCCATGCCGCATCATCACGCAGACCCGTCTTCAGCCGCAGCCAGAATTTAATTTCCTTACCGACCCCTTTTTCATTGGGCGGTGTCCAACTGCTCTCCTGCTTGTAGTCAAACAGCGGATAAGACGGCATGTGGATTGTACCACTCAGCGCTTCGCCACCTCCATCAGGGACCCAGGTCAGCACCGGGGCAAAGCCTTTGTTAAAACTAGTGTAAAAGCGATAACCTTCGAGTATCAGGACGCGGTCATCACCCACCACTTTGGTCTGCCAGCCGCCCGTGCCGCCAGGCGCGGCTGCTTGGCCATCAGGTATCAGCACCTGGCTGTGGGTCAAGCCGCGTACTATGCCGGGCGAGTAATTCACTGTAAACGGGCCCTGCACAAAAGCCAGTTGCTCCAGCGCACCGGAATGCCACGGGCCTTTTGCCAGATGGGTCAGATCAGAGGGCGAAAAGGCGGCGCCTTCAGTGATTTCCAGTTGTGCTTCAAGGTGAGTCAAGCGACCGATACCGGCGAGGACAATGATGGCGAGCAGACCCAAGTGGAATACCAGCAATCCACCCCGGCGATTGATGCGGGGATTAGTCGCGATGGCGGCCAACAGGTTAACCGCCAGAAAAGCAAGAGGCGCCACCAGCACCCATACGGGTGTGCCGACTGGGTTGCCATAACTAAGCGCCGCAGCGATCGCCAGCAGGAGCATTCCCACCAGAGCCAATCGTATCGAACCCAGCGCGCGGATCATGGTAAATTACTGCACGTCTCACCGCCAAAACCGTTCATCCAGCTAATGCCCCGATTGCCATTGCCTGGCATTCCGGCTGACCCACAGTTTTGCGGCGTCCACTCCCCGCTACGCCTGAAATTCACAACTTTGAGCGTAGAGCCATTGTAATAAGGGCCATTGTAATAACGCGCGGTGATGTTATTACGCACTTGGGTACCCGCAGGCAATCCGCCCTCCAGGCCCACGTCATTGAGATTGACGAGAAAGTTCTTGTTCTTCCAGCCGTGGGGCACGGCAATGTGGCAATAGGTACAGCGGAAATTCTGCAC
>JANOOA010000086.1:0-5972 GCA_031421115.1 Gammaproteobacteria bacterium
GCCAGGCCGCCTATGCCGCCGATCTGCTGCGCGATGTAAAAATAGATTTGATCTGCACCAGCCCCAGCGCCCGCACCCGCATGACTGCGGATGCCATCGCAAAAACCACCGGCTCACCGTTGCAGGAAAACGTCGCGTTAAAAGAGCGTCGCTTCGGCATCTGGGAAGGGCTTTACTTTAACGAAATTGAAAGTGGCTACCCCGCCGAACATCAGCAATGGAAACAAAACCCCACAGCATTTGCGCCCGAGGGCGGCGAGTCCATGTATGACTTACTGGCACGCGTCAAAACCGTAATCAATGACCTGATTACCACGCACGCGGGTAAAACCATTGCCGTGGTCTCCCATGTCGGCCCGATCCGCGTGTGCCTGGCGGATGCCCTGAAAATGCCACTGGAATTACACCGCCAAATCACCATTGATTACGCATCGCTGTCGCGCATGGATTATGGCAAGAGCCAGAATAATTTCCATTACATGAATATTTCCATGCAGAAAATCAGCTAATCCGGGTGATTTGCTGATGCTATCCAATACTGCTCACTTAACACACCTCCGTTCGCCCTGAGCAGCCCGCGTAGCGGGCATGTCGAAGGGTTCTGAATAAGTGCTTGATGGTTCAACAGGACTCACCACGAACGGTTACGTGACAGTATTGGGATGCAGTCCACGAAAAGCTAATTACGCCGTTTTTTGTGAAAATTCCGGCAAAGGGTTATTGTTTGAACATCTCTGGTAGTTTATAGTAGCGCTTAACACTCCTGCGCCAGCGCTTAAAACCATGCACAAACACACGTTAATGACTGTTTTAGGGCTCATACTGGGGCTAATCTCCCCATTATGGGCAGCGAGTGCTGCCCATGCCACTAATATCTACAGATGGGTGGATGCCAACGGTCAGGTGCATTACGCCGATCACCCCAACCACGCCAAGGCACGCCGGGTGAATGTATCTGTAGATGAACCTTTAACTACCCTGCCAGTTTCAGCGCCAGCATCGGCACCCAGCACCGCACCCTCGACCACTATCCCCAAAGTACCGCCGCAGGTCAACATCAACAGCGCCGATGCCGCCACCCTGGCGCAAACCCTGGAAGGGGTTGGGGAGCAGAAGGCCAGTGCCATTGTGGCTCATCGCAAGAAACACGGGCCGTTTAAATCCGTCGATGCGCTTGATCAGGTCAAAGGCATTGGCGAGAAAACCCTCGAAAAAAACCGCGCGCGGATTGCTCTCAGGTAGGAGAAAAACTGCTGAACTGCCAAGGATCCAAATAAAATCAGCAAGCTATCGTAGCAAGCACGTCTATCCAACAGGTGATACGGGCTACATCCCTTGTATACTCACTGCACTCGGAATGACAGGGCGACTCTCAAACCCGCGCCGCCTCAAGTGTCGCCTCCTTCTAGCCGCTATTTATTTATACACCCCCATACATAAAGATTCCCGAATATGAAATATCGTCTTTTAATAACGCTAACATTTTATTTTTCAAGTGTTTTTATGGCGCTGGCGTATGCGGAAAGCGTCTACAAATGGGTTGATACTCAAGGCAATATCCATTATGGCGACCGTCCGCAGAATAACTCAGCGCAAACATTGCACGTCGCTCCGCCACCCCCAATTGATGCGGCGTCGCAACAACGTCTGGAGGCATTAAAGAAACAGGGCAAGGACAACGAACACAAAAAAGAGGCTGCGACCAAGGAAGCGGCCAACCCTGATTCGAATAAAGAGGTGGCGAAAAGAAATTGTTCTGCTGCTAAAGAAAATCTGGCCCAACTGGAAACCGTAAACACTTTTTTGATTGAAAAGGACACAGAAGGAAATCCGCGCATCATTCCAGCGGAAGAGCGTAGCAAAAAGACTGAAACCATGCACAAGGAAGTTGAACGCTGGTGCAACTGGAACTAAACCCCCTGCATTACCACCGCACGGCTACGACGCCAACGGCTGACGCCCACCACCACTAGCACCATCATCACCAGCGCCATCACTGGATATTTCACTGCATATACCACCGGTGTCAATAATAGCCGTGTCATCACCCGGGCGCTATCATGCTGCGCGATGGATGCGGCAAGCGGCGGTGAGGCGCGATAATACCACTGAACAAACGTGCGGCCTGCGGCGTTTGTCAGCAAATATTCATCCCTGAAATGACGCAAGGTCTGCACATGGGGATCCAAGAATGAGCCGTACGCGGCAGTGGCAATAAAACACTTGTCAGCTTTCGCCTCCACGGCAGAAGTGTTATCAGAAAATGCGGGATCAGACTCATTTGCCACCACCCGCGCGATATTGTTCAACGATACGTTCGGCGCAGTGGGGGAGACAATGATGGTTATTTTGTGGCTTTTACCCGGCTCCAGGTTTTCCAATCGACAAGTTAGGGTAACGCTGTCAATGTTGGTACACTGGGCACCTTGGGTAGCACGCAACACCACATCTCTGGGCAACCAGTCTGTTAGCAAAATGCCTGTCGCAGTAGCAGGGCCGTTATTGGTGACGGTGATGGTGTAATTGACAGGCACAAACTGCTGATACGGCGGTGGGGGCAGGCTTTTGACTACTGTCAGTTGCGCGGTGAGTATGCCGGATGTCGGCGTTAAAAGAAAGCCATGGGATACTCCATTCAGATCACCCCAACCAACAATCTGGCCAGCGTTGTTAATGGCGGTGGCGTTGTGCAATGCCCATCCCGTTGCGGGAATCAAGGCATTCAAATCCTGCATGTTGTTGGTGGGTGTCCAAGGGGTGTTTGTTGGGGGGACAGTGTCAGTAAAGCGGAACATGCCGCTCAGCGTGCCCACGTAGAGTGTTGGCTGCGCTGCCAAGGTCGCTGTAAAGGCCAGGGCATCCAGGTTGGTTAAGCCGTCCTTGGTGACTTCTTTCCAGTTGACATCACCCTCGGTGATTTTGTATATGCCGACTCCGGCAAGTGCGGCATAGAGGGTGTTAGTGGCGGCATGAAACTTCAAGCGGCGTATATTGCGTGCTGCGGGAAGACCGGTAGCACCCGTGCCGCTGGCGTCTGTCCATGGGGGGCTGGCAGCGGTGCTATCAACTGTTTTAAATATACCTGTCGAGGTGCCTGCATACACCGCCGTTATAGCAAAAGGAACAGTATAGGCAACATCGACCGCTGTGATGACGGGTGACGTGGGCAACCCTGAGCCTTGGATATTAGCCCAGGTTGATCCCCCATTGTTACTGAAATAAATGCCATTATTAGTAGCTGCATATGCCAGCGGGGAGCCGGCAATACTTCTGATTTCGTTAATCACTACTGCCGAACTGCTCAAACTGGTTGCGAGAGACCATGCACCGCCACCGTCGGTGGTGCGATATACCCCTATTCTCGTCCCGGCCAGTATCTCTGCTGTACCACTGCCTGTCACGGCCAGCGTAGTGATCGCCTGCACTGACTCAACGGCTGGGCTGACGGTATTGTCGGTATAGGTCAGCCCGTTATTGACCGCTGTCCAGTTCGCGCCACCATCAACCGTCCTGAACGCCCCGGCCGCCGTACCCGCATAGACAATCAACGGCTCGCTGGTGGTGGCTAATGCGGTGACCCGCAGCTCCGTGAGTCCGTTACTACGCGCCGCAATGGTAAGACCCCCATCACCACTACGGTAAACACCGTTGGAGGTACCTAGATAAATATGCGTGGAATTACCCGCAATAGCCATGACATCGGTGGCCTTGCGGTCATGAAAAAAAGCGCGGGTACTGCCATCAGCCGCAATCGAATGACCTACAACATATCCGTTGTTATTAATATCATTGGCAACACTGCCCACGTCTACACCCAAACTGCCAAGATCTTGAATCCCGGTAGCACCGGCCACGGGCACCCACACAAATGCACGTTTACTGCTGGCTGAGGCAGGCTCATTAAAGGCCCAGCCAACCACGTGACTTAAGTCATTCACCGCGCTGGCTTCGCTATTGGCAAAGCCCGCCAAGGTACCCAGGTTGACAATGTTGTTGGCGCCGTAGGCCGCTGTAAATCCGATGAACGCACCACTGGCGTCCTGGGCAGCACCCACCACAGAACCCCTATTATTAATCCCATTTGCCCTACCTTCCGCACCGCCAAAGGTTGGCAACGCAAGCAAGCTTTTGTTTTGCGGGTTATACACAAAGCCAAGACGCAGTCCATTAAACAAAGAAGTGCCTGCAATATGATCAAACTCACTGACATCACTTGCATCAATAGCGATAGCTTCAAAGCTATTTAATGTTGAACCATTTACCCGCAAAAAAGCGCGCTGCTGAACACTGTCAATATAGCTGTACCCGACTGACAAACCGCTGCTATTTACTGCATTGACGCGGCTCTCTAGTGCAGATGTAGAAATCGGCTGGAGCCCCCCCAATGTGCCGATAATCCCCACAAAAGGCAATGGATTGGCATGACTTCCCGCAATGATTCCGTTGTTACTGATATCATAGGGGCGGATATTGACGTCCAAGTCAGTAATGACATAGTCCGCGCTTGTGGGCACCGCAACACACAGTAACACCGTGCCCAACCCCCATGAGCAACAATGCTGAAGCCAATTTAGGAAAATACGCATAGCAAAATTCTCATTGACTTTAACGCGACGGCTATATGAACCAGCTCTAGCAGCCTGTCGGACTTAGGGGGTCGTAACGAAAAACTGTGCTCGCCCTCACACTTTTGCAGTAGATCCGACCTAAGTCCGACAGGCTGCTAGCGCACCATAAATTCAGGCAATGCCATTGCCGCTCGATGGATCGCGGCATTGTAGTAAAGCGTTTTGAATGCCTTGCGTGCGGCGTCTTGCTCGCGGAAACCATCTTTATCAAAACCACCCACACCCTTACTCGCCAGCGTCGCAGACCACCATCCCGAAGGATAACTGCACTGGGGAAAGTTCAGTGTGCGAGTGCTGCCAAAACCAGCGCGGCACATGGCGCTGTGCATGTCGTTGATAATCTTTTGATGAAACAGCGGCGATTCGCTTTGCTGCACGATCAGCCCGCCCGCGCGCAATGCACGGTGGCAACTGCGGAAAAACGCCTCTGAAAATAATCCTTCAGCAGGGCCCACCGGGTCAGTGCTGTCAACAATGATGATGTCGTAGCTGCCCGGCGCAGCGTCGGCAACCCACTTGATACCGTCATCAAAATACAATTCGGCACGCGGATCGCTGTTGGAATCCACCAGATCAGGAAAATATAATTCGGCGGCGCGCGTTACGCCTTCGTCGATGTCTACCTGCTGGGCCTGGACGACCCCCGGGTGCTTGAGCACTTCGCGCAAGGTACCACAATCCCCGCCGCCGATAATCAGCACATTTTTGGGGTCAGGGTGAGTAAACAATATCGGGTGGGACATCATTTCATGATAAATGAAATTATCGCGGTCAGTTACCATCACCAGTCCGTCGATGGTCATCAAGGTGCCAAAGCCTTCAGTTTCATATACTTCGATGCGCTGGTAAGGCGTTTGCACATCATGCAGCTTCTCTTTAACTTTCAATGAGAAGGCAGCGCCATCGGCGGGATAAATTTCGGTGTACCAATTTTTGTCCAGCGTCATACTTTTAGAGTCCATAGCGAGGTAGAAAGATAACAAAATTATAGCCCTTTTGGTTTCCTTCTGGGCGCAATTCTTCCATAATCCTAAAAACGGCGCGTGACGATGGCTATCTGGCTGATTTAAGATAAAATTCATTAATGCTCATCCTGTGGATACGCCACTTCGGACATTGAACAGCGTTTCCCGGCCCTTCACATTCATCACCTTTATAATGGATCCTCATGACCACCTGGACTATAGAACAAGCGCGCGATACCTATAATATTGCTCACTGGAGCGGCGGCTACTTTGATGTGAATGCGCAGGGGCACGTCACCGCCCGGCCAGACCGCAAACACGCTGGCATCGACATGTTCCAATTGACCCAGGAGATTCGTCAGGCGGGCCTGTCCTTGCC
>JANOOA010000087.1:0-1972 GCA_031421115.1 Gammaproteobacteria bacterium
GCGCGCTGCCGCTGGCCACCGGATATATTGATAATATGATGATGCAGGCAATCATGAATACCCAGCTTGTCCGCCAGATCATGCACCCGTTCCCGTTCTTCTTTGGTGGGCCACGGCCAGATGCGGTTGTTGGTATAGAGCCCCATCAAAATCACTTGCTCTACCGTGACCGGAAACGTCCAGTCCACACTTTCCAGTTGCGGCACATAACCTATCGTGCCGGGTGGAACTTTACTCACCGGATAATCGATTAATCGTACATCACCGGAAAATACTGGCTGTGTACCGAGTATGGTTTTAAGTAGCGTGGTTTTACCGCAGCCAGTAGGCCCGACAATACCGGCAAACTGACCCACGGGAATATCCAACGACAAATGCGAAAATACCACATTGTGTTCATAACCAACGGTAACGTCGCTTAAACTTACCGCGATGCGAACATCGCTCGAACTAACTGCGATGCTGACATCGCCTGGGCTAACAGCAAGATTCACTTAGGCGCCCTACGGTAAAAGGTTAGTGGCATCAATATTGGCAACGCACGCAGGCTGACCGCCCAATGCCTCGGTTATAACCGCCATATTAACAGTCATCATGCCTATAAAAGAATTTTTGGGCGGCGCGGGCAATTCATCGTCAGACAGTTGGTCAATAAATTTCACGCCGGTTTCACGCGCAATTTGTTCCAATATCTTACTGGGAAAAACCTCTGAACCAAAAATCGCGGGTACTTTTTCTTTTTTAAGCTGCTCAATGATGCGGATGATTTCACGCGGGCCGGGTTCTGAAAAATCAGAAGGCTGAATCGCCGCAATAATTTTCATGCCGTAACGTGGTGCAAAATAGGCGAATGAATCGTGATACGTCACCAGCTTGCGGTTCTTTTCGGGAATGCTTTTTACACATTCAAAGATTGCCACATCAAGCTTGCGTAATTTTTCCAGATAAACGGTGGTGTTGGTGATATAACTATCGCGGCGAGCAGGATCAATTTTAATCAAGGCGTCGCGCGTGCCTTCTGCATAACGCATCGCCAATGCAATGTTCGGCCAGGCATGTGGATTGATATGCCCAAACTCAAAAACCCGCTCACTGCGCGGAATCGCCGTGTCGCCCAGCGAAACGATGGACGTGGTTTTTTTCTTGACCTTGTCGGCGAGCTTCACCGTGGAAGCTTCCAGGCCAAGACCATTGATAATGATAATATCTGCCTGGTTCAGCAATTTGGCGTCAGACGGCGCGGGTTCAAAAGTATGGGAATCCATGCCGTCCGGCACAATGCCCGTCACCTCAACATTCGCGCCACCGACGTTCCTGACAATATTGGTGAGGGGTGCAACGCTGGTAACGACTTTAATCCTCACCCCCTCTCCCGCAACGGCTGCGCCAGCCCCTGATAAAATCAGGGTGGTGAACAAGGAAATCGTAACGCCAATAATTCTCTTCAATGCCCGCGCTCCAAAGTTTTCATAAGTTACCCGCTTGGATGGTATCGGTTCTCCAACGGCGCAGCTTGACTTCTTAAGTATGAATATTTTATAATATTTCATACTACAAATCAAGCTGCGGCCAAGGCATCGATATTTATATTGAAACTTCCTTAGGAGGACACCATGAAAAACACCACCATCATCGTATTGGGACTCATTGCTGGCAGCTCCATTCTCCCCCTTCAAGCTGCCGCCCACGGCTCGCACGGCGCCGCAGGCGGGGTGCTTGGCGGGGCTTCCGGCATTATCACCACCGGCGCGCAAATCAGCCAGGGCACATCGTTTAGCGTTCAATATGAGCGCCGTGACTATAAACTCATGGACGAACAACGCCTGCTTGCCTTGCAAGGCGTCGAAGATGTGCATCAACATAAACGTGGCGAGGCGCTGTACTTGAGCGCCACCGTTGGTTTGGATCAAAACTTGGACATGAGCTTTTCGCTGCCTTATGTGCGTTTCTCTGGCTTTGTTGACAATGGCGA
>JANOOA010000088.1:0-4571 GCA_031421115.1 Gammaproteobacteria bacterium
CACCAGCAACAACTCCAGCAGCGTGAATCCGCCGTGCATGGATGCACAAGTGCCATGGGCGGTTGCTCCCGGCATCCTGCCTCCAGCGACACTAGTGCATCCATGCACGTCGCACGATGCGCAGGAGCGGCCGTGCTGTGAGTGGGCGTCACTAGCCCCGGGACTATTCAAGATTCCAGTTGCCAATATCTGCGTCACTGCCTTCACCGCCCACTTGCCCATCCGCGCCCAGTGTGAACACATCAATGGCTCCTTGGGTGCCAGGGCTTAAGTATTGATAAGGTTTACCCCACGGATCATTGGGCAGGCGGTCAATATAGCCGCCTGCTTTCCAGCGCGGCGCATCAGCGGGTTTTTTGGTTAATGCTTCCAGGCTTTGATCTGTCGTAGGATGTTTGAAGTTATCCAGCTTGTAGAGATCCAGCGCGCTGACCAGTGTGCGGATGTCCTGTTTTGCCTTGACGATGCGTGCAGCATCGGGGCGATCCATAATACGCGGTAAAATAAACGAGGCCAGAATACCCAGAATAATCACCACGATCATGACTTCGATGAGCGTGAATCCACGTTGAGTACGTTTTTGACGGTAATTTTTTAGTTTCATAGAGGATTGTTCCATTACCATCATTACGATGGTTGTTATTTTACAAGTTGGTTGAGATCAAAAATCGGTAGCAGAATCGCAATGACAATAATTAATACAGCGCCGCCCATGCCGATAATCAAGAGAGGTTCAAACAGCCCCATCAGCGCTGCCAGCAGGGTTTCGATTTCCTTTTCCTGACTGATCGCGGCACGATCCAGCATGCTTTCCAGCTTGCCACTCGCTTCGCCACTGGCCACCAGATGAATCGCAATCGGCGGAAAATAGCCGCTACGTTCCAGCGACTTATGCAAGTTTGCACCTTCACGTACACGCCGCGCGGCTTCTTCTACCGCCGCACGCATCGGCAGATTGGAGATCACCTGCGCCGAAATGCGCATCGCCTCGATCACTGGCACACCGCTGGCAGTAAGAATACTGAAGGTGCGCATAAAACGTGCCGTATTCATGCTGCGCACCAGACGCGAGATCAGCGGCAAGGCTAATAATAACCGATGAAATTGCTGTTTGGGGCCGGGTTGGCGTAGCGCTCTGGCGATAATAAAACCCAGCACAATTAATGCCAGCAACAATACCCCACCATACTCTTTCAGAAAGTCACTGACCGCAATCAGCATGCGTGTCAATATTGGTAATTCCTGACCAATGTTGTCAAACACATCGACCACTTGTGGCACCACAAAGGTCAGCAAAGCCACCACCACCAGAATCGCCACGACCGTAACTATCGACGGGTAAAGCAGCGCCAGCAGCATCTTTTGTCGTAGCGTTTGCCGTGCCTCGGTGTAGTCGGCCAAGCGTTCCAGCACAATATCCAGATGCCCCGACTGCTCGCCAGCAGCAACGGTGGCGGAGTATAATTGCGAGAAAATATGCGGAAAGTCGCGCAATGCCGTGGCCAGCGAATGGCCTTCCATGATTCTCGAGCGCACCGCCATCAGCATATTACGCAAACGCGGTTTTTCGGTTTGCCTCGACACGGTCTGCAAGGCTTCTTCAATTGGCAGGCCGGAACGCGCCAGGGTAGCAAACTGGCGCGTAATCAGCGCCAGGTCTGTGGCGCTGATGCCGCGCCCGAACGAAAAACGTGCGTTAGAGCGATTGTCTTCGCCTTGGCGCACTTCAGCGATGCTGACGGGCGCCAAGCCTTGCTCGCGCAACTGCTGGCGAACCTGGCGTGGCGTGTCGCCCTCGAGTACGCCTTTACGTTCCCGGCCTGTGGCATCTAGCGCTATATATTCAAATGCGGCCATGTGTTTTATACATAACGATATAGATCGTAGCGTGCGCTGTACGCACGAAACCATGGCCAGCCGCGCGCATAGCACACGCTACCTCTGTCGCCATGTATAGGTTCAAGCATCTTCACGGGTCACGCGCAACACTTCTTCCAATGTAGTTACGCCCGCCAATACACGCCGCAGACCGTCCTGGCGGATGCCCGGCGACAGGGCGCGCGCGTGAACTTCCAGCGCTTGTTCACCCACTCCTTCATGTATCAGAGTGCGCAGGGCATGATCCACTTCAATCACTTCATAAATGCCGGTACGGCCGCGATAACCGGAAAAACTGCATGATTCACAGCCGACCGCGTTATACAGTGTCGGAGGTTGATCATGCGGCAGTCCAAACAAACTGCAGTCGGCGGACGTGGCGCTGACGGCCTGTTTGCAGTGCGGACATAGCAAACGCACCAGCCGTTGTGCCAACACACCGACCAGGCTGGACGATAGCAGAAAGGGTTCCACGCCCATGTCACTCAACCGCGCGACTGCGCCGACGGCGGTATTGGTATGCAGCGTGGACAGCACCATGTGCCCGGTCAAGCTGGCTTGCACGGCAATTTCAGCGGTTTCCAGATCGCGGATTTCACCGACCATGACAACATCAGGATCCTGACGCAAAATGGCGCGCAGGCCGCGCGCAAAGGTCATGTCGACTTTGGTGTTGACCTGGGTCTGCCCCACGCCATCCAGATAATATTCGATAGGGTCCTCCACCGTCATGATGTTGCGCGTTTTGGTGTTGAGCCGTGTCAGTGCCGCATACAGCGTGGTGGTTTTACCTGAGCCGGTGGGGCCGGTCACCAGAATAATGCCATGCGGTTTTTCAACGATGCGGTGCATCACCGCAAGCCCGGCAGGCGACATGCCAAGCTGTGCCAGATTAAGACGCCCGGCCTGCTTGTCGAGCAGCCGCATTACTATGCGCTCGCCGTGGCCCGAGGGTAGGGTGGAGACGCGCACATCGACGGGACGCCCCGCCACACGCAGCGAAATACGTCCATCCTGCGGCAGGCGTTTTTCAGCAATATCAAGTTTAGCCATGATCTTGATGCGCGCGGCAATCAACGGCGCGAGTACCCGCTTCGGTTCCAGCACTTCGTGCAGCATGCCATCGACACGAAAACGCACCAATAAACGATTTTCGAAAGGTTCGATGTGAATATCAGACGCGTTTTCCTTGATCGCTTCAGTGAGTAGGGCGTTAATCAAGCGAATAATCGGCGCATCGTCTTCGGTTTCCAGAAGATCTTCAGGCTCTGCCAATTGCTGGGCAATGCTGAACAGATCAATGGTTTCGCCGAGGTCGCCCATCATTTGCATGGCTTGAGTCGAGTCATGCTCGTAAGATTGCGCCAGCAGGGCTTCAAAGTCTTCGGGTGTGGTGTGTTGCAGTTTCAGCGGCGCGCCGAGAAAGCGGCGTAATTCAGTAAGTGCCAAGGTGCCTGCGTCGGGGCGGCATACGACAATTGCGCGGCCGTCTTCCCAGCCTTTTACCAATACGCCGTGACGTTTGGCGTAGGGAAACGTCACACGTTTTGCTGTGATCTGTGCTGGCACATAAGAGGGGGCAACATCGGGAGCAGTTGCCGAAGTGATGCCAGCAGTGATATTAATGGTGGCTGCGTTCATCGCGCGTCATTCACGGCGGAGTGGCCGCAGGATTGGCAGCAGGCTCAGCGGTGCTGAAGGGCGGCGGCAATTTCATGATGTCCTGCATAGTGGGCAGTAGCGGGGCTTCTTCATTACGCAAGATACCCATGCCTTTTTCGCTGGCTTCGATTTGCCGGGCGCGCATGAACTCGTATTTGCCATGCGTCATGCGTTCGGCCAGTTCGCCGTCACGCATTATGACTGGGTGCAAAAATATCATCAGGTTGGTTTTGTCTTTGCTGTTTCTTTTGTAGCGGAACAAGCTACCAATCAGTGGCAGATCACCGAGCAAGGGAACTTTCTGCACGCTTTCACGCAGATCATCGGTAATGAGTCCACCCAAGACTATCACCTTGCCATCGTCCACCATGACATTGGTACGAATGGAACGTGTATTGGTAATCAAGTCAGAGGCACCAGCCACCGCGCTGGGGGATAGGCTATCGACCTTTTGTTCGATCTCCATCTTGATGGCGTTGCCTTCATTGATTTGAGGTTTGATTTTCAGTGTAATGCCGACATTTTTGCGTTCAATGGTCTGGAATGGATTGCCTGCTGCAGCGCCACCGCCGGGCGGGAGGAATCCGCCAGTAATGAATGGCACGTTCTGCCCCACCACGATTTCTGCCTCAGTATTATCCATGGCGAGCAAGGTAGGTGTAGACAGAATGTTGGAGCTGCCGTCAGCTTCCAGCGCGCGAATCAGCGCGGCAAAACTTGCACCGCCCGCGTTGAATCTGCCCAAGCCGACTGTCAAACCTGAACCAATCACCGGGGCGATGTTACTGGCGATAGCGGCGCCAATTGCCGCGAAACTCGAGCCTGGGCTGCCATTGCTGAAATTGGTGATGCCTATCGGTTGGCTACTACCTGTAGATTGGTCAAAAGTACCCCATTGAATGCCCAGCTCTGCGGCGCGGCTGGAAGTGACTTCAACGATGATCGCTTTAACCAGCACTTGTGCGCGACGTATATCCAGTTGACTGATCACTGACTGCAAGGACTGAAACACATCTTGTGGCGCGGTAATC
>JANOOA010000089.1:0-4668 GCA_031421115.1 Gammaproteobacteria bacterium
AATGTAATAAGTCGCGCCCGCTGTAAATGACCACTTTTGACTTTTGACCATTTCTTTAACGCGCCAGTCCGGGCCCACCGTCGTCAGTGACTTGAGTGTCATGGTGGTGGTCTCGCGCGGCTTCATATGCACCAGGCTATACTCCCCTTTGGCCAGCGCCAGTAATTGATGGGTGTCGAATTCAATACTGAGTGGATTATCGGGGAAGCCCATGGCGCGTTCCGTGAGCGGGCGAATAAAGTAGACTTTGGCATGCGCCGCCTGGCCGTTTTTTTCAACCAAAGGGTGGTCAGACACCATTTTGGTTGCCGCGCACCCCGCCAGCACAACAATAATAGCGCTGGTCAATAGGGTGCCTAAAATGCGCCGTATCCACGATATTTTCATTAAATCCACCCCCTTTCACTCACAGCAAGCCCATATGCCTGAATTTAGAATCATCGCACTCTTCCGTTAGCAACGCAATCCGGTAAAATAGATCGCTTACCGAATCATAAGGAGCACGCCACACCATGTCAAAACTCGTCAAACCTCACGGTGGCGGCCCGCTTAAGCCCCTGTTATTACACGGCGATGCGCGCGCCGCCGAACTGGCCCGGGCGCGTTTGCTGCCCCAGGTACGCATCACCTCCCGCGAGGTGGGCGACCTGATCATGATGGGCATCGGCGGCTTCACGCCGCTGAACGGCTTTATGACCCAGACCGACTGGCAAGGCGTGTGCGACAATTACCGCATGGCGGATGGCCTGTTCTGGCCGATCCCCATCACTCTCTCCACCACTCCCGAGACTGCCAGCAGCATCAAGATTGGCGCTGATATCGCGCTGGTCAATGATGAGGATGGCGAAGTCATGGCTACTATGCGCGTCACTGAAAAATACAGTATCGATAAACGCCACGAATGCACCACCGTGTTCAAAACCACCGACATGGAACACCCCGGCATACAAATGGTGATGGCGCAGGGCGAAGTCAACCTGGCTGGCCCGGTCAAGGTGCTTTCTGAAAGCGATTTCCCCACGCGTTTCCCGGATACCTATTTGACACCCGCCGAAACCCGCGCCCTGTTTGAAGCCAAGGGCTGGAACACGGTAGCGGCATTCCAAACCCGCAACCCCATGCATCGTTCGCACGAATACCTGGTGAAAGTCGCCGTGGAAATCTGTGACGGCGTGCTGATTCACTCGCTGCTCGGCAAGCTCAAACCCGGCGATATTCCCGCCGACGTGCGCAGCCACGCCATTAAAACCCTTATCGACAATTATTTTGTGAAAGATACCGTCATTCAAGCCGGTTATCCGCTGGATATGCGCTACGCCGGGCCACGCGAGGCGCTGCTGCATGCGCTGTTCCGCCAGAATTACGGCTGCTCCCACCTCATCGTCGGGCGCGACCATGCTGGCGTGGGCGAATACTACGGCCCGTTTGACGCACAACACATCTTTAACGACATCCCCGTCAACGCACTGGAGACGCAACCACTCAAAATCGACTGGACGTTCTGGTGTTACCAATGCGGCGGCATGGCCTCTGCACGCACCTGCCCCCATCAACCCGGCGACCGCCTGCTGCTGTCCGGCACCAAACTGCGCAAAGCCTTATCCGAAAACGGCGACGTCCCCGCCGAATTCAGCCGCGCCGAAGTGCTAGCGATCTTGCGTGATTACTACGCCACGATCAAAGATGAGGATCGGGTGGAGGTAAAGTTGACGGGGCATTCGGCGAAGTGAGAGTAAAATCCCCGCAGCAAGCAGGCTGCGGGGAGAGCGTAGCGAAGGACTCAAACCCGAAGGGATTGAAGTGATAAAAAACCGCCCATGCTTCGGCAGGGCTCTCCTGAGTATATTGAAGGGTCCAGCACGAACGGTTTTTTGTGGCGCTCACCAAATGGATGGGTAGCCCGTTCGCCCTGAGCAGCCCGCGCAGCAGGCGTGTCGAAGGGTTGGGTACCTGCCAACTGCCGGATTTAGGATAAATGGAAAATCTGGGTTAAATATGCGCGTCACGTCATTCGCCGCAGGTTCCAATCACTTTTTTTAGGATAATGTGATGTGGCGCACAGAATTAATTCTAAAAATGAGGATAATAGACTCCAAGGTAACGGTTCACGGCACCCCCCCAGCCGTCAACTGTAACCCCACTTTTAGCTCAGGCCGCTCTAAGCGCTTGAGCTTTTTTTTGCGCGGGAGTTATTTTAAGTCATTGATTTTATTATAGTTACTTCATAACCGCATAAGAGCCAAAGCGGCAGGATGCCACAACAGCATCCTGCCGCCGTTTTTAAGATTATTACTTGGAATCTTTTTTGGTTTTCTTTGCGGCTTTTTTTTCTTTCATACTCTTGGCGGGAGCCTTTTTGCTGTCTTTTTTGCTGTCCATACCTTTACCCATGACTTTTTCTCCTTATGATTTAAAGTATATAAAGTTTTGTTATTCAAAAGCTTCCTGAAGCACATCTGTTTCACATGCTCAGGCTAATCCCCTGCATCACCAGCCACGCATAGATCCCCGCCATGACATCATCAATCATGACGCCAAAGCCACCTTTTACATGCCGGTCAAGCAGGTTAATCGGCCACGGCTTCCATATGTCAAACAGGCGGAACAGGGCAAACCCCAGCACTATCCACAGCCAACCTGCGGGAGCGGCGACCATGGTGATGAGGTAGCCGACGATTTCATCCCACACGATGCCGGAATGATCATGCACGCCCAGGTCACGCGTGGTGATCTGGCACAACCAGACACCCAGCAAAAACAGCACGGCGATGATGGATATATACACCAACAACGACAGGTCTTGCAAGAGTATATACAGGGGAATGGCGACTAAAGTGCCGCAGGTGCCAGGCGCAACTTTGATGGCGCCTGCGCCAAATCCGAATGCGGCAAAATGAATGGGGTTACGCCACACACTGGGAGGGGTGTTGGCACGCCCTTGCGTGTGAATGGTCATGTGGACAGCTTGCTAAAGTGTTGATAACCGCTGCGGGATGGCGTTAACATTTCGCCGCTGGCAAGTTTACAACGCAAGCCGGGTTGCATTTCGATGACACCGATGCGGGTAGCGCCGCAACCAAAGCGCGCAAAAACCTGTTCGACTTTGGCCTGCTTTTCTGCGGGCACGGTAAAGCATAGCTCATAATCATCACCGGCAGACAGCGGTAATTGCCAGCAGTGATCAGCGCCCAACGCGGCTTCCTGCACTGCGGCAACGAAAGCGGATGACACCGGCAAGCGCTCAATTTCCAGGGTGGCGCCCACCTCGCTAGCGACGAGAATATGCCCGAGGTCAGCGGCAAGCCCGTCGGAAACATCAATGGCGGCCGATGCTATGCCGCGCAATGCCAGACCTTCAAAAACACGCGGAGAGGGCCGTTCCAGGCGATCTTGCAGATAATGGGCATGGGGCGCAGATAATGTCTGGTGCTGCTGCAAGGCTTGCAATGCCAATCCGGCATCGCCCAGCGTGCCTGTTACATAAATCAAATCACTGGGCATGGCGCCAGAACGACGTAGCGCAACTCCCTGTGGAATAAAGCCGTGCATTTGCACCGAGACAGCAAGTGGACCACGGCAGGTGTCGCCACCCACCAACTGCACACCATAGCGCTCGGCCAGTTCAAAAAAACCCCGGCTGAACGCCGCCAGCCAGGTTTCATCAATCGACGGCAAGGTTAATGCCAGCGTGGCCCAGGCAGGCTCTGCACCCATGGCGGCCATGTCACTGAGGTTAACGGCCAAGGCCTTGTAACCCAGCGCAGCGGGAGCAACATCGGCAAAAAAATGTACGCCCGACACCAGCGTGTCGACGGACGCTACCAGATCCATGCCAATCGGCACATGCAATACCGCGCCATCATCACCTATCCCGTGGATGACATCCTCACGAGTCGGTGTTGTTGGGGTAAAGTAACGTTGAATGAGATCAAACTCTGACAGCGGCATGGTTCTTTCTTCGGTTAACCTTGGGGTTTGTCAGCACACCACATATCAAAAACTCCCTGGATGGCGCTACTCCGTAGGTTTCCTGGATCGCACCTGTATTTCCGCCGCACGCAGCCTGCGCGCCACTTTATCCAGCACGCCATTGATATATTTATGGCTTTGCTCGGCGCCGAACACTTTGGCCATGTCGACGCCTTCATTAATGATAACGCGATACGGAATATCCGGACGATGCGCCAGTTCGTAAACGCTCATGCGCAAAATGGCGCACTCTACCGGATCAAGCTCGCGCACCGGGCGATCAAGAAACGTGGCATAGTGCGCATCCAGCTCGGCGACATGCACAGGCACTTGATGCAAGATCTCCTGAAAGTAAGCGATATCTACTTTTTTAACATCGTGTTCAGTGACGAACTGCGCATCAATGTCACCAACGTTTTGTTGGGTGATATGCCACTGATACAGTGCCTGCACAGCACACCGCCGCGCCAGATTGCGACCCTTACTCAAGCTGGTTGATCCCCTGGCTTTATCCGGGGTGCGTGCTGTGGAAGCAGGTTGCGTAGTATCTTTTACAGCGGGAGGCAAGGTCATGGCTTGCCAATCTGTTGCAGCAGATTCACCATTTCAATGGCAGACAATGCCGCGTCAACACCTTTGTTACCCGCTTTAGTACCGGCACGCTCAATGGCCTGCTCAATGGTATCTACCGTGAGCACG
>JANOOA010000090.1:0-1660 GCA_031421115.1 Gammaproteobacteria bacterium
ACGGTCTCACCCATGCTGCACATCACTGCACCGGATGCCTGGCGAGCGATTTCGCCAGTCTCTATGGTTACTTGATTGCCGCCGTACTGAAAAACTTTTTTTACAAGAGCCACGTCACATTCCTTACGTAATAATTTAGCGCGGAAACACGCGTTCCAACTATAAGGGTGCCTCTATAAATTCGACCAAGGTGCGAGGGCAAGGCGAAAATAGGCGAAAAAGCAGAGTGTACACGTAGTACATGAGCATTTTGAGCCTATTTTCAACGCGGCCATCGCGGCTTCAGCGAATTTATAGAGGTGCCCTTAAACTTATAGCGAAACGCTACTGGTACCCCATGAAGACTTGCGCCCGCGCCTGCCCTTACATACAACAGGGGACAGGGGCGGGCGCATTTTTTGGGTGAGTGCTTACTGCTTAACGACGCAGACCCAAGCTCGAAATCAACTCGCGGTAGCCTTCAACATTGGTGGTCTTGACATAGTCAAGCAACTTTCTGCGCTGGCTCACCATCCTCAGCAACCCTTGACGGGAATGATGGTCTTTGGCATGAGCCTTGAAATGACCAGAAAGTTGTTCAATACGGGCGGACAACAACGCCACCTGGACTTCGGACGAACCGGTATCGCTGGCGCTACGCTGGTATTTCTTGACAACTACGCCCTTGTCTTGTGCATTCAGTGGCATGGGTAACTAACTCCTCGTGTGCTCACGCGATCTAAAACCGTAATTGTACCCGCCCTGCGGGACGGGTGACAAGCTAAACATCAATAAAACCTGAGAAACCTGCTAAATTTAATTGTCATTCCGAGTATCGCCCACCCGTGCGGGGTGATTAATCCTCAGGAGGCTTGCGCTGTGAGGCAATCGCATCATTAATCAAGGCATTAAGGGTAGCGCCGCGCTCCACAGACACGTCATGGACAAAGAGCAATACCGGACTTACCCGCAAGTCTATGCGCTTTGCCAAGGCATGACGCAAAAAACCCGCCGCGCTGTTCAATATTTGCACCACTTCCTCGGCCGGGCAGGTGTGGGCAAATACCGTGACATACACCTTGGCATTACGCAGATCCGAAGCAATCTCCACCGCAGAAACCGTGACCATGCCGAGCCGGGGATCTTTCAACTCCTGCTGGATCAGTGTCGCCAATTCCTTCTGAATCTGGCTGGCAACACGCTGTTTGCGACTAAATTCTTTTGCCATTATTTAGGCCGACTTGATAGAGCAGCCAGGACATAGCCAACAGGAGCAAGGGTCGCTGCGACCAGCCCCCATAACCTATTGAAGTGTTCTGGCAATCTCAATCCGCTCGAATACCTCAATTTGATCACCCGGTCTAACGTCGTTGTAATCCTTGACGCCAATGCCACATTCCGTGCCTGCACGAACTTCATTAACATCATCTTTAAAGCGCCGCAGCGATTCTAACTGCCCCTCGAAAATCACCACGTTGTTACGCAGCACACGGATCGGATTGTTGCGCCGCACCGCACCTTCAACCACCAGGCAACCGGCAATGGCGCCCAGCTTGGGCGATTTAAATACATCGCGCACTTCTGCAAGGCCAATGATCTGCTCTTTAATTTCTGGCGCCAACATGCCGGAAATAGAACGTTTGATCTCGTCAATCACATCATAAATGATGCTGTAGTAGTG
>JANOOA010000091.1:0-1732 GCA_031421115.1 Gammaproteobacteria bacterium
CCGTGTAGAGCGGCGTTGCACTGCAACCTCGCCGTTTAGCCGTGTCGCCTGGCAGGGTAGGCGACGTGGCGCGCGGCGTGGGCAAGATGATGCCAATACCCATGTTGATGTCTACGAAGCACGCTGGTTTTATGCCGCTATTGGCGTGTTATTATTATGCTGCACAGATGCCATGCTCACGCTCAACCTGTTGCAGCGTGGCGCATCTGAAATCAATCCCCTCATGGCGTGGCTGCTAAGCATCAATAATGACCTGTTTTTTTTCACCAAGCTTGCAATGACCGCAATGGGCGTGATTGTGCTGGTAGCCTACAAAAATTTCCGCCTTTTTAATTACATTAAGGCCGGGCATGTACTCTACGCATTTTTAATAGGGTACACGCTGCTGATTAAATACGAATTGATGCTGTTGTCAGTTTGACACCCTCCTGGCTTGGGGGCTGTACGCACCACCCCTATTCCAAGTAAAATCCTCTGCTGTTCATACTATTTCAACTTTTTAAAGAAGACTCCTATGCGTGTATCCCGATTTTTATTGTCAACTGTCAAAGAAACCCCCGCCGATGCTGAGGTGATCAGTCATCAATTGATGCTGCGCGCCGGTATGGTTCGCAAGCTGGCGGCGGGTCTCTACACCTGGTTGCCGCTGGGGCTGCGCGTATTGCGCAAAGTCGAGGCGATTGTGCGCGAAGAGATGGATCGTGCTGGTGCGCAAGAGGTGCTGATGCCTGCCGTGCAGCCTGCCGAGTTGTGGCAGGAGTCGGGGCGTTGGGAGCAATACGGGCCGGAGTTGTTGCGCATGAAAGATCGCCATGGCCGCGAGTTTTGTTTTGGCCCCACCCACGAAGAAGTGATCACTGATGTGATGCGCCGCGAAATTCGTAGCTACAAACAACTGCCCGCCAATTTTTATCAGATACAGACCAAGTTCCGTGACGAAACCCGCCCGCGTTTTGGCGTGATGCGCGCGCGTGAATTCATTATGAAAGATGCTTACTCATTTCATCTTGATCACGCCTCATTACAAGAAACCTATGACCTGATGCACCGCACCTATGCGCGCATCTTCACGCGCCTGGGTTTGCAGTTTCGCGCCGTGGAGGCTGACACCGGCAGTATCGGTGGCCGTTCTTCGCATGAATTTCATGTGTTGGCAGACTCGGGTGAAGACGCGATTGCCTTCTGCGACACCTGTGATTATGCGGCTAATGTTGAAATGGCTGTCAGCACGCTGCCGGTGCCATCACACGAAGCCGCGCGCGGCAAAGAAAAAGTCGCCACGCCCGGCATTCGCACCGTGGATGAACAGGCCAGAATGCTCGGCATTTCACATGAGCGCATTGTTAAAAGCGTTGTGGTAATGGCTGACGACAAGCCCGCCGTATTTTTCATACGCGGCAACGATGAGCTTAACACCATCAAGGCTGCACATGCTTTGGATGCAATCACCTTGCGTCTGGCCGAGGTTGCCGAGGTGCTGGCCGTAACGGGCGCGCCGGTGGGATTTGTCGGGCCATTGAATTTACCGACGGGTATCAAGGTAGTTGTAGACACCCAGGCGGCGCAGACACACAATTTTTCCAGCGGCGCAAACCAGGCGGATTACCACTGGATCAATCTCAACTGGGGCGTTGATGTGCCGTTACCGACAGTGGCTGATGTGCGCAGTGTGCGGGTGGGTGAGCAATGTCCACGTTGCGCAGGACGGCTGTCGATCCGCCGTGGCATCGAA
>JANOOA010000092.1:0-6962 GCA_031421115.1 Gammaproteobacteria bacterium
GGCCTTCCCGGATTTTGTCACAGGTACTGAATTGTTTGCCTTTGGGCACATGCGCCAAGTGCATGTGCTTGCGGTAATCGTCGGCTGGATTTCCATGGCATTCGCCATGACCATGATGTACATGACGCCAGCATTGGGTAATACCAAGCTGTGGTCAGAAAAGTTGGGTCTGTGGACAGGTATGATGTGGAACATCGGTCTTTCCACTGCGCTGCTCTCACTCTGGATCGGCATCACCTCCGGTCGTGAGTATTCAGACTTTGCCTGGCCGTTGGATCTGGTTATCTTGTTGGGCGTTATCACCCCGTTGTGCGTAAACGTCGTCATGACCATCGCCCATCGCCGTACCCAGGGTATTTATATTACCAACTGGTTCTTCGGTTCCTGTACCTTCATGGTCGGTATCGTATTGCTGGTGGGTAACTCCCCTGAGTACTTCCATTTAACCGGTTTGTCCGAAGCTTATTTGACCTGGTGGAATGCACATAACCTGCTTGGGTTATGGATCACCCCGGTTGCTGCGGCTATCGCGTACTACACGATTCCAAAGCTGACCGGCAATCCGTTGTATTCGCACCGTATTGGTCATCTGCATTTCTGGTCAATCATTGTGTTTTACTCCACACCGGCGTCGCATCACATCATGTCTTCTCCGATCCCGGAGTGGCTGAAATCCTTCGCTTCCGTGGAAGGCGTGTTGATCCTGATCCCTGCCGTAGCATTCGTTGCCAACATTTTGTTGACCATGAAAGGCAAGTGGAGCATGTTTGTGGAGAACATTGAAACCAAGTTCTCCATGACCGGTGTACTGTTGGCCATTCCGCTGAACATGCAGGGTGGCTTCCAGCAGACCCGCGCCATTAACTGGTACATCCATGGCACGGGCTGGATTGTGGCTCACGCTCACCTGGCCTTGCTGGGTATGTCTACCTTCCTTGAAATCGCCGCTGTGTACTTCGGTTTGCAGCAGATGTTGAAGAGAAAGGTCTATTCCCTGGCGCTGGCTAACATCCACTACTGGTTCGTCCTGATCGGCTTCGTCATCTACTGGATATCCATGACCATTGCGGGTCTGATTCAGGGTGCTGGCAAGATCTACGAAGTTCCGTACATCGATGTCGTGATTGCCGAGCATCCCTATATGATTGCACGCTGGGTGGGTGGCACCATGGTGTTCACCGGTAACCTGGTATGGCTCTTCAATATGTGGATGACGGCTCGTGCTGGTACCGTCTTGCCCGAGGGTCGTTACGCTCACGAGTTGGCATACGAGCGTTAAGATTCGAGGTTGTTGGTTTAAAAAATCAAGAAACCCCCCTCGGCGCCCAGTATGTATCCAGGGTGTCCGGGGGGGCTAATATGAACCAAATGTGGGAGGGTGTACACAGTGGCTTTTAAAGAGTATCGATTAGGTTCAGCAATGGTGGGAGGCGCGTTAGGCCTCTCGATGATCATCACAATCTTCATGCCCAGCTTTGACCTGCGGTCTGCCATGTCTACCAAGGTGGCCTTGGAGAAGCAGTTGTCATCCGGTTTTGACATCGGCTTCGGTTATGCCGATCCGTTGTTGCTGGGTATCAACCGGCCGATTACCGTGGTTCTGGATGCGGATCCCAAGACGGGAGCCAAATTTGATCCACCAGTAACCGCTTATATTTATCAATCGGGCGTACCGATGCCGCCAAACATTCGTCATCCGAAGGATTTGGGTCGGGGTGTCCAGGATCTAAGCGAAGGCTTGGGGCAGATTGGCAGCGTCAGCGGTTCGAATCATAGCGTTGGGCAAAGAGAGGGCGTGGTGTTTACCATCGGTCTCGGTGAGTACAATGGTGAAGAGGTGAGTTATATTGAAAATGCAACTGTAACCCGCGGTTGGGTTCCAGGAGCCACCTTGGCGGCAGCGGGTGATAAAAACACCTTCAAAATCTCTCAGGGTAAAACCGAGTTCGTAGTTCAGGGTTGCTGGTGGTGTCACACCTTGTTGCCAGAGCAAACCCAGGACTGGCAGGTCTTTGGTGCGCCCCCTTATCTGGGTGACTTCAACGGTGAAAACCCGACTGCATTCGGTTCGGATCGTAAAGGGCCCGATCTTCTTCATGTAGGGTCGAGAAACTCTTCACGTGAATGGATGATGTTGCACTTCTTCAATCCACGTCTGGTGCAGGTGAATTCCATCATGCCGCGTTTTGATTATCTGTGGGGTGAAAAAGACGCTCAGGGTAATGTCATTAATTACGATAAGTGGCGTGCGGAATATCTGGAATATGCAGCTGGCAAAACAGTTTATCCGCCAGAAGTGCCTGACTACGCACCTGATAGCGAAATTCGTGCATTGATTGACTGGGTTCTGAGTCTGAAATAACTAACCAACACAGAGGGGTATATATTTATGGCATGGAAAATGGATAACCCGATGTACTGTCTGTCTGATGAGCAAGAGCAGCAGGACATTCTGAAAAAATGGGGCGAGGAAAGGATGGGTGGGTTAATTCATCCGAGTAACAACCGGCTCCCTCTTCCACTCGTGTTCTTGATTGGATTAATCATCGTGACGGCGTTTTTGATCACGATGCCGATCTGGGGTCAACGGCCGACGGCAGAGCTATACAAGGTTCATGTAGAGCTGATGAACACGCCGGAAGTTGAGCGCTTGGCGACACCTGCAGAAAAGATGAAATATCTTGACGCAGAAGCCATGAAGCGTTCGGCAAGCCACGAGGATCCACGGAACAAGGGGCAGTTGGAGCGTCATCCTATTGAATGGGACGATTTGCTGAACCTGGCTCCGCAGATCATTGAGTTGCAGAAGCAGAGCAAATTTCGGTTGGATAACTTTACCGTCGTGGGTGACAAGATTGTCATTGCCAACTTTGAAGGTAATATACGCACCGATGGCGTCCTGAAGGCTAATGGTGATCCAGAGCGGAATCGTCAGCAACCGTGGTGGGACAGGGGTTATACCATTGACGTATTTTATGTCGCCTATTTCTTGATATGGATGACGATCATGACCAAGCGGTTGCCGCACTATAGTATAAAGCCGCAAGTTCCAGCCAAATAAGCCTTAATTGATAAACAGGGGAGATTTAAGCGTATGATTGATATCGATAACCTTACTTATGTTAGCGCTGGCATTATTACCTTTGTACTTGTCATGCCGGCGTTGTACAGCACGATTGTTGACAAGTACTGGCGTGAGCACAAAGCAGATAAGAAAATGGAGAAAGAGGCCGAAGTCTTCAAATAATATAAAGACTGCTCGGTTTACAAGAGTCGCAGTATAGCAGCACGTGATGCCGCACCCTGTAAAAAAGGGCGCGGCATTTTTTATTGCCGGGACTTTGTGAGATTGTTTTGCGTAAGTCATACGTTTAAAATATTGAATTAATTACAAAAAATTGGCCTAGTTTGGTTGTGGTGCGAGGAAGACTTTAGGGTTAACTTGCAGAGCTTAAGGATCCTACGCTTTAGCTGCGGTTGCCGGGCGAAAAACAGGAACTAATAGTGGGGTAACCAGTCCAATTCGTGTAAGATGTTGATTAGTGTTTATTGGCGGTGAAAAACTAGGGGGCTATTACCCTGGGATTATAGGGGTGGCTTGGTTGCTCAAGGGTCGGGTATGATTATCGCAGTAGGTAGTGCGCGATGTGGAACGAGTTGAAGTCAATGTTGGCAGGACATTTGTTAAATACATGGGTTGAATACCCGGCAAAGATACTTGTAAAAGTGCAAGAGAATGTGAGTACTCCTTTTGGTTTGGACATGACCATTGAGGGTATGAGCAAGCAGGGTTACAGCGTATTTATTTTTGCGTTTTTAATCCTGCAAATCGTGCTGTTCTCTTTTCTGATTTATGTTTATATGAAAAAAACCAAAGCTTCTTTAAAGACCGGAGAGAAGGTAATGTTCGGCGCGATTATGATGGGCGTGATTATTGGCGTGCTTATGGGTTGGACGCAGTTGATCGAAGGTTATTTGTTTTAGGAGAGTGCTATGGCTGAATATCTACAATCTTTACCCGACGGCTGGACAATTTATATTTGGTTGATTGCAGCGGCTTTTATTTTGATAGGCGCATGCTATTCCATATGGTGGGCGGCGAAGAACGAACAGTTTGATGAAGATATTAAATACTTGGTCTTTGATGAAAATGATAAAAGGAATATGTCGCCAGAAGAGTTTGCAAAAAGTGTTGAAGTGAACAAGCGGCAAGAAGCGCGCCGTACTGAAACACAGAGTCAGAAAGAGGATTAGCATGCGTGCAGGTGAGAAGGGCATACTTGCCGTTGCGGTGCTGTCTGTTGTTATTCTGGCGGGGATAAGGTTCTTCTGGGGTAGCGGTGACACGGAGTCCGATGGTACGAAGTTCGATGGTACGGAGTTCGATGGTGGAATTCCGTTTTATAGCACAGCATCCAATGAGTTGAAGGTTGCCGGGTCGGATAGTTATCGTCAGCGTGGCTGTAAAAGCTGCCACTCCTTGTGGTCGGTACGGGATCTGACGGCGAATGTGCCCGCGCCAAAATTGGATGGCATCGGTTCGTTGCGTGATGAGGAGTGGTTTTATGCTTATTTTTCTGCGGAATCACCGCAGGCGATATTGCCTAGCCGTCTGAAGAAAAAATATCAAATGCCATCTTATGCGTATTTGCCAGAGCAGGAGCGCAAGCTTCTTGCGGCGTATATGAGCAGTTTGAAAGTGGAAGATTGGTATCTGGAAGAAACCAAAAAAGCAGAGTACGAGAAATTAACCGGCAAGACGTACGTGCCCGTCGCTCAGGTTTCCAATGAACTTCCTCATGACTCCAAAAGCCAAAAGCAGATTCCTTGACGTAATGATGGGTTCCGTGGCGATTGCCGTGGGCGTTATTGTTAATGCCCTCGGTAACCATTGGACGGGCGCGCATCTCGAATTCTTCGGCGGCATTCAGGCGTTTGATTATGCTTGGGCCATGACGCTGTTCTTTGTGCCGTTTGTCGCGGGTATACCGGTTGCGTTGCTGTATGGTTTTGGCGGCAAGTTGCTGGCGATGTTGCCGCCCCTGATCCTGGGGGGGTATAACTATCTGCAGGTCTACTCCGGGAACGTCCCGGTTCCCGATGGCTATATTTTGTTGCCGTTTATTTACTGGGTATTGGTGGTGGTGGTGGCAATGGAACTTTGTGCGGCAGGGGGCTTGATAGGCGAGATTATTGTGAAGCGCACTTACGGTCGCAGCCCCAAGAATCAGGAGCATCTGATTCATAAGCATCGGCGCGATCATATAGAAGACGACATTGTGCCCGTAGTGCGCGATTCTTCGGAGGTTGAAAGATGAAGTCTGCCCCTATCGTTGGGCGACGCGGTGGTGCATTGGCGCCTGAGCAGATAGAGTCGCGTAAGCGTTATATTGCTGCAACACTGGTCACTTGTATTGTGGTAACCCTGTTGGCGGCGACCTTCCATGTGGTCGAGCTGGGTTCAAATCGTATGGAGGATATGCGTAGCAAAGCCTCCTACGACCTGAAAGATATGCACACCAAGATACGCGCAGCGGGTGAGGATATTACGCGTAGTCAGTTTGCGAAAAAAGGCACGGCCGCCGCCGTGGCCAGGTACACGGTTGCCGAAGTGGAAGCGATGCTTACTCCGGAGCAATGGCGTGAGCTGAATTCGCTGGTGACCGTGCCGGAGAATGAATTTTTGATGGGCTCAGACCGTGAGCGTGATGATGCGTATAATCGTCCGCAACGTAAAATTGCTTTAAAAACCTACCTGATTGATAAGTACCCGGTGACGAATGCCCAGTACGCGCGTTTTGTGGCGACAGGGCACCGTCCCCCGCTGAATTGGAAAGAGGGGCGTATTCCAGTGGGCACCGAGTTGCATCCGGTGACCATGGTGTCGTGGTACGACGCGACGAGCTATGCCAAGTGGGCTGGCAAACGCTTGCCAACAGAGGCGGAGTGGGAAAAGGCGGCGCGCGGTACTGATGGACGCCGCTGGCCGTGGGGTAATCAGATGGAGCCCACGCGCTTGAATACCTATTATTCGGTAGGCTCAACCACCCCTGTGACGGCGTATCCTTCGGGCGCGAGTCCGTATGGTGCGCTTGATATGGCGGGCAATGTGAATCAGTGGACTACCGATGATTTTAAGCCTTATCCGGGCACCAATGCGCCTACTGAAGTGTTCAAGGCTAAAATTGCTCAGGCAAATTCTGCGTCTGACAGGGCGATGAAGGTGGTTGATCTGGTGGTGACCGACAAGCCTTATAAGGTGTTGCGTGGTGGATCCTGGAAGAGTGATCCATTTTCCACCTCGTCGTATCACCGGAATTTTTCATGGCCTCATTATGCATCGGATTTTTTTGGATTTCGTTGCGCTAAAGATATTGATGGCGCTGGCAAGTGATGATACGGCACACATAGTTAAGGGGGTTCTGCCATGTTGAAAACAAGTGGCCTATTGAGTGGGACGGCGTTGATGATGGCATTTTCTGATGCTGCGCTGGCGCTCGACAGTTATCGTTATCTGCATGTTACGATTGATACGCCGTGGTTTATTTTTCTGTTTTTGGTGCCGCTCGTGCTAAGTCCGTTGATCATCATGGCGGTACTGTATTGGTACTTTACCGTCCAAAGGAACAAGAAAAAGGGTAAGGATGAATTGGAAAAGGTGCCGGGGACATAGTTACGCATGACGATAAAAAACGGTAGTATCGTAGCAGTAAGTAGCAGTATTTTTGTATTGTTGATTGCACTGATGGCCATGCTGGTGGCCGCGCCCGTCAAGGCGAATGAGAGCCAGCAAGTCATGCAAGGGTTCGTAAATAAAGAATATGTTGTCAGTGAGCATGTCCTGATTGAGACCAAGCAAAAACACCAGATTCTGTTTTTCATGGGCATTACCTTGCTGCTCTTGATTTTTGCCACAGCGGGCTTTGGTATTGCCATGGCGGTGTTTGGCAAACAGGTGTTTG
>JANOOA010000093.1:0-19628 GCA_031421115.1 Gammaproteobacteria bacterium
GTGCTGTATACCACGTGCAATGATTTCGTGGAAGAAAGCGCGGAATCCTGTCTGGCGATGCGCTATCCGAACTTCACTCTTTATCTGCTCGATGACAGCAGCAATCCTGCTTGCCAGCGTCAGGTTGACGACTTTGCAGCCCGCCATCCGGGCCGCGCAAAAGTGATACGTCGTACTGATCGTGCCGGATTCAAAGCCGGAAACCTAAATCACGCCCTGCAGCATCTGGTGAGGGAGCCTTTGTTCGTTATCGCTGACGCAGATGAGATTTTGCCGGTGGATTTTCTGGAAAAACTGGTACCACGTCTGGAGCATGATCCACATTGTGGTTTTATTCAGGCCAATCACGCATCCAAACCCTGGGCGAACAGCCAATTGGAGAAGGATATGGGGGTCGGCGTCGACATCCATTGGAAGTGGTACCAGCCACTCAGGAACCATTTTGGCTTCGTGATGTTTCTCGGGCACGGTGCTTTGCTACGGCGTGATTGCTGGCAACAAGTGCAAGGTTTTCCTGAATTGGTCAGTGAAGATCTGGCCTACGCGTTGGCGATCCGTGACATAGGCTATTACGGCAAGTTTGCGGAAGACGTGCTGTGTTACGAGGAATTCCCCTCCAGTGTGCGCGCGTTCCGTATCCGCCATGTCAAATGGACGCGCGGCACCTGCGAGTTTCTGGGCCAATGGTTCACGCGGCTCATGCGCTCACGCAATATCTCATTGACAGAGAAAGTGGATGTGCTTTTCCCAACATTGAATCTTCCCCTGACCTTGTTTTATTTCTTCTTCATGATCAATGCCGGGTTGGTGTTGCCGCTGTCATTGGGGCACTATCAAGACTTGACACTGGTCATGCTTGATCATGAAGTGGTGGTGCCAACCATGCACATGCCCAAGGAAATAATGGTGCTGTTTACACTGGATTTCTTTTTAATCACCATTCTGACTATTACCGCGCCGGTGCTATGCTTTATTATCGAGATGTGGAAACAACCGTTGCGGCTGTTCCGTTTTCTCAGCCATAGCACAGCGCTTTATGCGGCATTAAGCCCATTGTCTGCCATCTGCGTGATTGGCTATCTGATCACCCGCAAGGCGCGTTTTCTGGTAACCGGTGATCTGGGCATCCAACCTGGCATAATAACCCCCAAGAGCAACGGCACCCTGCCGCAAAGAGCATGGAAATTTCTCTGTGAAACACACCCCGACCACCCGGGTGTCTGGATACTGGAAATATGCTGTGCGCTGCTCTTTATCGCGACTGCGCTGGTTGGTTTCCAGGTATCCTTCCTGGGGTTGGCGATTGCCTTCCTGTTGTTGCCCATCATGCATTTTGTTGGCTGGTCGCAGCCTGCCATGCGTGTCCTGCAATATTTGCCATTTACCATCATCATGGCGGGTCTTGGGCTGGGGAGCATGAGCATGGTTGGCATGCAACCGGTGTTATTTGGATTTGGCTTCCACTTTTGAATTGCTGATCATTAAACCCAGATTTTCCATTAGCACCCTACTGCTCGGCATATTGACGAGAAGCTTGGGCAATGGGGCGGACGGAAATATAAAACACTGTTGAGGCATAAACGACCCAGTGCAGAATGGCCCAACAAGATGAAGAACGTCTCTCCCCGGTTGTTTATCCACTGGCTTGTCGTGGGAGGAACGATTGGATAACAGAACGGGAGCCGTGTAAATCGGATGCCAAAGACGGACTCCACGTTTGCTTGCGTATGGCGTAAGCCGCTTTGCCTGCCACCGTGCTCAACAGCATCACAAGCTCGCGTTTGTGTTCGTGACACACGTCCGATAGGCTGCTAGATCTGCACTTAATCGGGATGCTGCAAAAGCGCACGCCCCTTCATTCCACATTAAGCGCCAGATATACCCGCTGCCTGCAAATCCGCATGATACGATGACCTCACCATCGGCCCGCTGGCGACATTGGTAAAGCCCAGTGTACGGCCTATGTCAGCAAGCTCATCAAACTCCTGCGGCGTTACATAACGCGCTACCGGCAAGTGATGTCGGCTAGGTTGCAGATATTGCCCCAGGGTCAACATATCACAACCATGCGCACGCAAGTCAACCATCACCTGCTGCACTTCTTCCAGTGTCTCACCCAAACCCAACATCACACCTGATTTAGTAGGCAGCGTCGGCTGCTGTTGCTTGAAACGCTTCAACAGCAGCAGCGACCACGCATAGTCGGAACCGGGGCGCGCTTGCCTGTAAAGGCGCGGCACGGTTTCCAGGTTGTGATTAAAGACATCCGGCGGATTATTATTTAATATCTCCAGCGCCACATCCATGCGACCGCGAAAGTCCGGTACCAGAATTTCCAGTTTAGTCTGTGGTGTGCGTTGTCGTATCGCCTGAATGCAGGCGGCAAAGTGTGCCGCACCACCATCGCGCAAATCATCGCGGTCTACTGAGGTTACCACCACATATTTCAGTCCCATCGCGGCAATGGTGCGCGCCAGATTTTCCGGCTCGTCGGTATCCAGCGCATTAGGCTTGCCGTGCGCCACATCGCAAAACGGGCAACGCCGCGTGCAGATAGCGCCCATGATCATGAAAGTGGCGGTGCCATGTCCGAAGCATTCGCCCAGATTGGGGCAGGATGCCTCTTCACACACCGTATGCAGCTTATGTTCGCGCAACACCGTTTTGAGCCGCGCAACCTCGGGGCTATTCGGCGAACGCGCACGTATCCACGCGGGCTTGCGCAGCGGCGTTACCGCCGGCACTACTTTCACGGGAATGCGCGACACCTTGGATTCACCCTTGAGGGGATTAGGTGCTTGAAGGGGAATGTCTTCGTTATTCAATATAATCATTGGTGTAACTATACCATTAATTTTACTAGCCCATGCCTGATCTATCAAAGGCGCTGCCGCACGCAACCCAGCAGTGCTGCACTGACGTCAGCCAGATTATCCGGCCCTCCTTCATCACACACCTGCGTCACTTCAAGCCCCGTATAACCGCAGGGATTAATACGCTGAAAGGGCGCCAGATCCATTACCACATTGAGACTCAGTCCATGATAGCTGCATCCGTGGCGCACCCGCAGCCCGAGCGCGGCGATTTTCTTGCCCTGCACATAGACCCCGGGAGCATCGCGGCGGGTGTGGGCGACAATGCCGTAGCCTGTCAGCAGGTCGCCAATCGCTGTCTCCAGCAGATCCACCAACTGCCGCACCCCCAAGCCCCGGCGACGCAGGTCAATCAGCACGTAAACCACGATCTGGCCTGGCCCATGATAGGTGACCTGCCCTCCCCTGTCGCTCTTCACCAGCGGAATATCGCCCAGATCAAGCAGATGCTCGGGCTTGCCATTCATGCCCTGGGTGTACACTGGCGGATGCTCAACCAGCCACAATTCATCGGCCGTTACTGCGCTGCGCGCCGCAGTAAACTCCTGCATGGCGCGCCACACTGGCTCGTAGTCACAGCGCCCCAAGGCACGGACATTTAAGGGTAATATCAAGGGCTTCTCACTTTGCTCTGTATCTGTATATTTTAAACTCAAAATATCATTTCAGGGTGGTGCAGACGGTGTTCATCCATGAAAATCACCTGATTTTAACAAAAAATGCCTTTAACCAGGTTTTGATGCTCGTTTTACCCTAATATAGGCCATATATGATGGACATTATCAACCAAAGTGAGCTGTGGGGACTATTTTTAGGCTCTTTTTTAGGTTCGACGCTGCTACCTGGCGGGTCTGAAGTAATCCTGGCGCTGTTAGCAGCTAACAATGAACATGATAATGCGACGTTGTTAGCGGTGGCTACTCTGGGCAATACACTGGGAGGGATGAGTTCCTGGTTAATCGGGCGGATGATTGCATGGCGCTATCCCACGCAAAAGATGACGCACCCACAGCGCTTGCGTGCCATACAGCGCCTGCAAAAATGGGGTAGCCCATTGCTGCTGCTCTCCTGGTTACCGATTGTGGGTGACCCCTTGTGCGTCGCGGCGGGATGGCTGCGCGTCCACGGCGGACTGGCGCTGATTTTTATTGCGGCGGGCAAGGCGGCGCGGTATGCGGCGATTCTGCTGGTTGTATGACCCTGAAAAACTATTGAACCACAGAGAGCGCTCAATCCGGACTCTCATATCCACCGAGGTATTATCGCATCATGGGTTAAGGTTTATTTTAACGCGTGGGCACAAAAAACGTGCCTACCCGGCTGACCCCATTGATTCGCAGCACCCAGCGAACCACATCTACAATTAATAGCATTGGTTGCGTGTTGAGCGAATTGTTAGGCGAGTTTGGATGATAGCGCCATTGTCTCATAATCAATTTACTGTAACGCTTTCTGAATATGATTCACTTCATTTTCTTCAAAAAGAGCTTCTCCGCATTGCGTACACACCCATGCGGGGACTGAATCCCATGAAATATGATACCCATTTCGATCTGCGCTAAATGGCGCATTAGCTTTGGCCATTTTGCCTTTACAATGAAAGCATTCCATTTTATCTCCTAACCTTAAGGTCTGGCGACCATTGATCGGGGACGTGCAAATATGCCGTGATTATAGCCAAATATTCAACACGGTAAGTTGGGCTGTAGGTTGGTGCTGCGCCTGCGATGCCCAACATCTCATCGTTCAGCATAATCGTCCAGCTTATCATTCATGCCCAACCCTGTACTCAGGGTTCGGGCTGTCCTGTGCGATTGCCACCAAATCTCGTCATAGTGGACGGTCAAACATAGGCATGTACGCAACGTAAAGGAATGGCCGCACCCCACCTTTCACCGATATATGCGACAGTTTCATGATGGATTACGCTGCGCTCCACCCATCCTTGGCTGCGACTTCATTCTGGATGATGCCTGCACCGCTGTGATACAGCAAAGCAAGATTGAACTGTGCCTGTGGATTGCCGCCAATCGCCAAAGGTTTAACCTAAATCCGGCAGTTGGCAGGTACCCAACCCTTCGACACGCCCGCTGCGCGGGCTGCTCAGTGCGAACGGGCTACACACCCATTTGGTGAATACCACAAAAAACCGTTCGTGCTGAGCCTGTCGAAGCATGGGCGGTTTTTTATCACTTCAACTGCCGTCTCCAGGTTTAATGGCGGCGACGGCCTGGATGTAATCACCTGCGCGGGCGCTGTCCAGCGCGTCAACGGCTTCATCAGCCATCACGGGCGAGACCATGCTAAGGGCGAGAATCCAGAGGTAGAGTGAACTTGATATTTTTGTGTTCATGGCGACCGCTCCTGAAGAAAATTATTGTGCATTTCCAGTGTAAGATGCTGTGATGCGAATTACTGTTAAGTGCGTCACAGTTTTTACAAGTTATGATTTTTAATGTGGATTTCACAGCAGATGAGATATCTAATTACTTGAGCTTGCCCGACCGATAACCTCATAGACAGAGGCCATTATGTCTACCACACTACACCCTCATCTGCGATTACTGGGCGCTGCCTCGTGCCTGGGCGCACGGGATCGACGTTGCGACCTGGGGCCGAAACTGCTGCGTGACATGGGTTTGCAGCGCACCTTGCGCGCTGCTGGTTGCGAGTCGGTGTGGCAGGCAATGTTATACCCAAAGAAAACTCCGCTGATGACAGACACCTATGATGTCATTGCCGATTTATGCCAGCGTCTAGCAGCAGAAGTCATGGTGGCAGTGCAGGCGGGTACGCCGTTTGCGGTGCTGGGCGGCGACCATTCCTGTGCGATTGGCACTTGGAGTGGTGCCGCAGCGACCCTGCCTAACCGCTGCCCACTGGGGCTGATCTGGATCGACGCACATATGGACAGCCATACCCCCCAGACCAGCGCCAGCGGTGCATTGCATGGCATGCCACTGGCCAGTTTGCTGGGCTATGGTGATGCACGTCTGAGTAGCGTGCAATTTGCTGGCGCCAAATTATTCGCTGAACATGTGTGCCTGATCGGCGTACGCAGTTACGAACCTGCTGAAGCCGCGTTTTTGCGGCAACATAAGGTGCGCGTGTATTTCATGGATGAAGTGCGCGAGCGCGGTTTATCCACGGTGATGAACGAAGCGTATGAATTGATTTCGCGGGGCACAACGCGGTTTGGCGTCTCGATAGATTTAGATGCAATTGATCCTCTCGATGCGCCCGGCGTCGGCTCACCCGAGCCTGGCGGTATCGCGGCGGCGGATTTACTGCAAGCATTGGCACCACTGTCTGCCAAGCCTGGTTTGCTGGGCATTGAAATTACCGAATTTAATCCGGCACTGGACCATAATGATGAAACAGTGCGGCTTATCGCACGTTTGATTGAAGATTTTTTTGCAGGAGGTGACCGATGAACACAATGGTGAAGCCGACAGTGAAACCAATCATAAACCCGATGGATCTGGAGCGTCGTTACAGCGCTCATAACTATGAACCCTTGCCGGTGATGTTGGTGCGTGGCGAAGGTGTATATGTATGGGATGACAAAGGCAGACGCTACCTCGACATGATGAGCGCCTATTCAGCGGTAAGCCACGGTCATTTACACCCACGCCTGGTCGCGGCACTAACGCGCCAGTTGGGTCGTGTGGCCGTCACCTCACGTGCATTTTACAGTGATACGCTGGGGCCGTTTTTGGAACGCGCCTGCACGCTCACCGGCCAGGATCTTGCCATCCCCATGAATACTGGTGCAGAGGCGGTGGAAACCGCGCTGAAAACCGTCCGCAAGTGGGCGTATAAAATAAAAGGCGTCGCCGCAGATCAGGCCGAGATTATCGTGTGCGACGGCAACTTTCATGGCAGAACTATCGCCATTATTGGCATGTCTACCGAGCCGCAATACCGTGATGGGTTTGGCCCGTTTCCTGCCGGGTTCAAGCATGTGCCGTATGGCGATGCCGCCGCCTTACATGCTGCAATTACACCGAATACGGCGGCTTTTCTCGTGGAACCGATTCAGGGTGAAGGCGGCATCATCGTGCCACCGCCCGGTTATCTGGCGGAGTGCGCACGTATTTGCCGTGAGAACAATGTGTTGTTGATTTGCGATGAAGTGCAAACCGGCCTGGGGCGCACCGGACGATTGCTGGCGTGTGAACATGATGGCGTTAAGCCCGATGGCGTAATCCTGGGTAAAGCCATCGGCGGCGGATTACTGCCTGTCTCAATGTTTTTGGCGCGCAAGGAAGTGATGGGCGTGTTTAATCCCGGCGATCATGGCAGCACCTTTGGTGGCAACTTCCTCGCCGCCGCTGTGGGGCTGGAGGCGCTAAACGTATTGATCGAGGAAGATCTGATTGGCCGTGCCGCAAAGCTGGGTGAATATTTCATGGAACGCTTGCGCACCTTGCACAGTCCGCTCATCAAAGCGGTGCGCGGCAAGGGACTGCTAATTGGTGTCGATATTGACCCCATCTACTGTACTGCGCGTGATGTCTGCGAAGAAATGATGAGCCGTGGCGTGTTGAGCAAAGATACGCATGGCACGGTAGTGCGACTGGCGCCGCCACTGGTTATCACTAAAGAGCAGATTGATGAAGTGGTTGCTGTGATCCAACGGGTCGTGGATTCAAAAAGTTCAAGATAGTTATTGTCAGGACTATTTTAGTCCGCCCTGGCGCTAAGTGTGACAGCGCCAGGGCTTTTCGTAGTAAAATCATGCCCAATACAAACACGGCTATCTGGAGTAATTAAAGTATGTTGATTGAAAAAAATAAAGTCGTGACGTTTCATTATCGCATGAGCGAACCCGGCCATGATGTGATTGATGATTCACGAAAAGGCAGCCCGGTGATTTATTTGCACGGATATCAAGGCATGTTGCAGGGGTTGGAAGATGCGATAACGGGCAAGCAAGCGGGTGACCAGTCGACCGTTACACTCACGCCCGAGCAGGCTTATGGCGCGCGGCAAGAAGGTTCGCAGCAACGCATCTCCATCAAGCACGTGATTAATAACACCAAGAAAAAAATCACTTACAAGCCCGGTAATGTCGTGCAATTAAATACTGAACATGGCGCGCGCCCTGCGATTGTGATCAAGGTCGGATTGAAAACTCTGGACATTGATACCAATCATCCGCTGGCAGGTAAAACACTGACGTTTGAAGTAGAAATTATCGATGTGCGTGCCGCGACGGCGGAAGAAATTACCCATCGTCATGTGCATGGCGACGGTGGACATCATCATTAATTCTACTGTAGGGTGCGCGCGGCGCACCCTCTACGTGAAAAGAGGGTGATGCAGATGTGTTTTATTAATGGATAATCGCTAAGTGCATTCATTTTTCGCCGTTACCGCACCGGGACTGGAAGCGCTCACCGCGCAGGAATTGCAGCGTCTTAGTCTGCTACCTGATGCTGCGGCAGCGGCCACAGCAGCGCCGGGCAGTGTAGCCTTTCAGGGCGATCTGGATGCCCTGTACCGCGCCAATCTGCACCTGCGCACCGCCAGTCGCGTGCTGGTGCGCATCGGCGACTTTAGCGCGGCTGCATTTTCCGAACTGCGTAAAAAAGCCAGCCGTCTGGACTGGGAACACTACCTGGTGCCCGGCCAGCCAGTGGCGATTCGCGCCACTTGCAAAGCATCGAAGCTATACCATGCCGACGCCGTGGCTGAGCGCATCGCCGGTGCGATTGCCGATAACCTGGGTCAGCCCATCGTGCGCAAGAAGCTAGGGGATGAAGAGGCTGCCAATCCCTCGCAACTGGTGGTGGTGCATTTATCTCACAACCACTGCACCGTAAGCGTGGATTCGTCTGGTGAACTGCTGCATCGCCGGGGTTATCGTCAAGCCGTTGCCAAGGCACCGTTGCGTGAAACCCTTGCCGCCGCCCTGCTGCTGGCCGCGCCGTGGGACACTGCAACGCCTTTGATCGACCCGTTTTGTGGTTCGGGCACTGTTCCCATCGAAGCCGCTCTGCTGGCGCTGGGGGTCGCTCCAGGCTATCAGCGGCGCTTCGCGTTTATGGACTGGCCAGGTTTTGACAAAAAGCGCTGGGCAGCGTTGCTGGTGGAATCCCAGGCCAATGTGGGAACTGAATTACCGCCGGGCTGCCAGATCATCGCCTCAGACCGCGACGCTGGCGCCGTGCGTATGGCGCAGGAAAATGCCGAACGCGCCGGGGTGGCGCAGCACATCCAGTTCACCTGCCAGGCCGTCTCGGCGATTCGCCCACCCGCCGCACAAGGAAGCACAAGTGCTGGTCGCTTTCAACATCCTGTTTCTGGCGACACTCATGCGCCGGGCAGGATGCCAGAAGCATCTGCCCGCAGCGGCTGGGTCATCACCAACCCGCCGTATGGCGTACGCGTCAGCAGCAATAAAGATCTGCGCAATCTCTATGCCCAGCTCGGCAACGTGCTACGCACTCAATGTCCCGGCTGGCACGTTGCCATTCTATGCAACGACCAAGCACTGCTGGCACAAACACGTCTCACGCTGGATACGTCATTTCCGCTGCTCAATGGCGGGATTAAAGTACGACTGGCAAAGGGGGTTGTGTAGCACGTTGGTGTCGCCATACCGCCTGCTTCATGCCTCGCAAGAAGTGGGTGGATGATTTCTGTGCAATAGTCGGGCGTTATGCTCATTTTAGTGCTGAGCATCTGGCCGACTACGCTGAAAACCTGTGCCATCCAAAGCTCATGACGGGCACAAAATCAGAGAAATCCGAAAAGGAAAGATAACGATATGAAAATACTAATAAAAAATGGCTCCCCGGGACGGACTCGAACCGCCGACCCAGTGATTAACAGTCACTTGCTCTACCGACTGAGCTACCGGGGAATAAGGTAGAAGGTGGACGCGTATAGTACTTGCAGGGCACCCTTGCGGTCAATAGCGGATGCTCCTATTGTTAGCCCCAAGTAATAATCCTAAAAACGGCGATTGAACCGTAGCGAGAAGGGCTAAGATGCTGAAGATGTGTGAGAAAGTCACGAAAATATTCCGCAACCGTAGCACCGCTACGGTGAGGACAGATTTCGTGAGTTTCTCACGCAGATTCAGTATATTAGACATTCACAGTAGGTTCCAATCGCCGTTTTTAGGATAATGTCCGCTTTCCCCCTCCCACCATCAACGCCTGCCTGCAAGACGCAGTAGCCGCCCATGCGGATACCGACGCGGCCGAGAAATTGTTGTGAGCAGCCCAATCCGCCGCACAGGGATGTGCAAGTGCTGTGGGAGGCAGGATGCCGGAAACAGCCGCCGCACCCGAACAGCGTAAGGTCTACTTCGCCCTGTATAAATTCTACTTCTACAAATACCGTCTTGATGATGCCGAGCGGGTGGCGTTGGAAATCTCTGCACGGCAGGGAGGATTTTCCGCCATGCGGGAAACGCTCACGCCCCTCTCGACGCAATGGGGCAAGACAGACACCCCACAATACTTTTTCCTCTTCAGCCTCAAGGTGCTGACCTTCATCCGTTTGCGCCGCGGCAACATCCAAGGCAGCCACGCCATTCTCAACAAATTGCGTGAACTCGACCCCCTTGATCAAGTGGGAAGCTCGGTCATCCTTGACCTGGCTACCCACTTCACTGCATAGTAAATCAATGAAACCATCCGAAAACTTCACCCCCAAGGCCGTGGATCAACTGATACGCTTGCTGCAATGAGCCGCCGCTCGACGAGCCGTATAAAAATCCCCACGGAGGCGTGGGTTGGGCAGACTGTCGCCCGCAACAGGAGACATCCATGATCCCACCACCGTAATCACCAAAAACCACCTCAACGCTTCAGAAATCAGCCGTCAAAGCCGATCCACGCTTGTCAGGCGGGTGCGGGCGGGGAGTTTTGCAAGAGGCTTAATATGAAAAATGGCGGGGGTGACCCGCTCTAGCAGCCTGTCGGACTTAGGATGAATCTACTGCAAAAGTGGGAGAACGGCCCATTTTTCCGCAAAAAATCGTCAAATAGAGTAGACTATTATCCTCATTTTTGCGAAAAACTGTGCTCGTTCTCCCACTTTTTCGCTACGATTCCCTAAGCCCGACAGGCTGCTAGGCTTGTTTGAAAATGGAGACTCAATGTTTAACCCGTATGCGATTATTCTTGGCCTCTTCATCATCGCTGGTTTTATTACTGCCCTGTGGGGCTGGTTCATTATTGCCAAGACTCGAAAAATGCGGCGCTGGCCTGTGGTTGAAGGTGCCATTGAACAATCCGCGCCTACGTCAGAAGCCAACGACCTGCTACCACACATTCTATTCAGCTACACGGTGGGCACGCACACTTATCAGCGCGCATTGGAGTTTCCAGGCGGCACCAACCCATCGCCGGAACTCGCCACCAGCTATGTCAGGAAATATCCCGTCGGCGCCAAAGTGCCAGTGCATTACAACCCCAATCAGCCGGATCAAGCCACTCTTGAGCCTGATCTAACCCGTGGCGACTGGATGATTCCCGCCTTGGGAGTCGCCGCAATGGTTTTTGGAATATTCGCCTTATTTTTCAGCAGATGATGCTGGTTTCCCAGCGAGCTTTGCTCCGCAGGTTGCTGTTGCTATTGCAGTATTTTCCAATCCAGACATGAGCCTGAGTGCAGGCATTTATGAGTCATAACTCAGGCGGCGCGATGTTGGGTTTTATTGATGAGTTTAAAGAGTGCCGTCCGCGCCTCATTGATGCGTTGGGGCGGCTTCATTATCCTAAATCCGGCAGTTGGCAGGTACCCAACCCTTCGACACGCCCGCTACGCGGGCTGCTCAGGGCGAACGAGCTACGCACCCATTTGGTGAGCACCACAAAAAACCGTTCGTGCTGAGCCTGTCGAAGCATGGGCGGTTTTTTATCACTTCAACTGCCGTTTCCAGGTTAATCTGTCGGTGCGTACTTTATGAAGATGCAACGCTATTGCCATTGATCAGAGATCTATTGCGTGACACGACGTTGGATCCGAGACGAGTGGCCTTTGAGATTACCGAAACCGCAGCCATTGCCAATCTTTCGGCAGCGGTAAATTTTATCAGTGCATTAAAAGACCTTGGCTATCATTTCGCACTGGATGATTTCGGCGCGGGATTTGGTTCGTTCATTTATTTGAAGCATTTGCCGGTGGATAGGCTCAAGATTGACGGTTCATTTGTGCAGGGTTTGGCGAATGGGCTGGTCGATCAGGCCATGGTGCAGTCCATGAATCATGGTGGCTTCTTAATCGAGATGGTCCGAGCGATGTGCGGAATTAAAGAATCGCACATCATGATGTTTGAAAAAAGGAATCAGTGCCATACCTGTCACGAATCCGCCAATATGTGCACCCCAGGCCACGCCACCCTGACCATCCGCTGTCATCAGCGAATTGAAAATCTGCAACACAAACCAGAAACCTAAGACCGCCATCGCGGGTAAATAAAGCATGCGCGTGAAGATCCCGAGAGGAATCAATACCAGCACGCGTGCACGCGGATACAGTAACAGATAAGCGCCCAGTACGCCGGAGATGGCACCACTGGCACCGATCATGGGGATGGTGGAGCCAGCATCCGGCAAGGCTTGCGTCAACGCTGCACCGAGTCCGCAAGTGAGATAAAATGCGATAAAACGTTTATGCCCCATCACATCTTCTATGTTGTTGCCGAATATCCATAGGTACAGCATATTACCGATCAGATGCATCCATCCACTATGTAAAAACATCGACGTAAATAAGGTTGCCCAGGTGGGTATCAATGCCAGATCAGGCGGCAAGATCTGCCCACCCAGAAGTGTTGCCGGTATCACACCAAGATTATACATCAGGCGTTGCTGTGCATCAGGCTCAAGGAGCTGCTGCCATAGGAATATCAATACGCATGTCACAATGAATATAATGGTAATGACGGGATTAATCCGCGTGGGATTGTCGTCGTGCAGGGGGATCATGAGGTGAGCTACACCATCTGTAAATTGGCATAGGCCATTACCAGCCATTTGCTGCCGCTGGTTTTGAAGTTTACTTGCACACGCGCACGATCACCGTCGCCTTCGTAACTTAATATTACGCCATCACCAAACTTGCCGTGACGCACGCGCTGCCCCAAACGTGGACGGACAATGACGTCATTCTCGGCATCATTCCGGTAATCATCAGCAAAGTGATTGTGCGTCGCCGTTATGGGGCGCATGACAGAGGCGCGCGGCCGCACTTCGCGGATCAGTTCGGCGGGGATTTCATTGATGAAGCGCGAGGGTGGCGCAGAGGTTTCTGTGCCATGCAGCCTGCGCCGCTCGGCGCAGGTGATGAATAGCTGTTGCCGGGCGCGGGTAATGCCCACATAACACAGGCGCCGTTCCTCTTCGAGGCGTTCTGGATCATGGCTTGACATCTTGTGCGGGAACAGGCCTTCTTCCATGCCGCACAAAAATACCAGAGGAAACTCCAGACCTTTGGCGGTGTGCAAGGTCATGAGCTGCACGCAGTCGTCCCACGCATTGCCCTGACCTTCGCCGGCTTCCAGCGCGGCATGTGAAAGAAACGCTTGCAGTGGGCTCATGCCTTCAGTCAGTTCGGCGCTGGTCTCATGTTCGAACTGGCGTGCGGCACTCACCAGCTCTTCGAGATTTTCAATGCGCGCCTGGCCTTTTTCGCCTTTTTCCTTGCGGTAATGATCAAGTAACTTGCTGTGCGTGAGCATGGTGTCCACTTGCTCGGCAAGATTAAACGTCGCTACTTCGCTGGCCAGTTTTTCGATAAGCTCAATAAATGCAGCAAGTGGGCGATTACCAGTAATGGCCACCGTTGCCTGCCAGAGTGATGCGCTGTGTTGGCGAGCATGGCTGCGCACTATCTCCAGGCTGCGTTCACCGATGCCGCGCGTTGGTGTGTTTACCACGCGCTCAAAAGACGCATCGTCGTCACGGTTTTCGATCAGGCGCAGATAGGCTAATGCATCCTTGATTTCGGCGCGCTCAAAAAAGCGCAAGCCGCCGTAGATGCGGTATGGCATGCCGGCATTCAGCAAGGCGTCTTCCAGTACGCGTGACTGGGCGTTGGAGCGATACAATATTGCGGCGTCACGGCGCAGGTTGCCTTGTTCTATCCATTGCTTGATGCGTTCGACGATGAAGCGCGCTTCGTCAAGATCGTTGAATGCAGTGTATGCCACAATCGGTTCGCCTTGCTCGCCTGCCGTCCACAAGTTTTTGCCGAGGCGTCCCTGGTTATTGGCGATTAACGCATTGGCGGCGTTTAAAATGGTGCTGGTAGAGCGGTAATTCTGCTCCATGCGCAACACCCGCATACCCGTAAATGCGCGTTCGATTCCCCGGATATTTTCGACGCGCGCACCGCGCCAGCCATAAATGGACTGGTCATCATCACCGACAATAAATAGTTTTCCCGAGTCGCCCGCCAGCAGGCGCACCCAGGAATATTGAATGGCATTGGTGTCCTGGAATTCGTCTACCAGCACATGGCCGAAGCGTTGCCGGTAATGGGCGAGTATGTCAGGATTTTTCTGCCATAATTCCTGCGCGCGTAATAGCAGTTCGGCAAAGTCCACCATGCCGCTACGCTGGCAGGTATCCTCATAAGTTTGATAAATACGCATCATCTGCCGCGTATAAGGGTCAGCGTTATCCTGGACCTGTTGTGCTCGCACACCTTCGTCTTTGCGGGCATTGATAAAACCTTGTGCCTGTCGCGGTGGCCAGCGTGCCTCATCCAGCTCCAGTGCCTTCAGTATGCGGCGGATGACGCGGTATTGGTCGTCGGAATCGAGAATCTGAAAGGCTTGCGGTAACCCGGCCTCGCGCCAATGGGCACGCAACAAGCGATGCGCCAGACTGTGAAACGTGCCGACCCACATGCGCTGGGCAGGATGCCCGAGTGCAGTGGGCGCAGGGATGCGCAGGAACTGCCCGTCACCTATCTTTTCACCAGCAACACTAAGTAGTTGCCCGATGCGACCGCGCATTTCAGCCGCCGCTTTATTGGTGAACGTGACGGCCAGTATGCTGTAAGGGGACACACCCTCCACCCCCACCAGCCAGGCGATGCGGTGCACCAGCACGCGGGTTTTGCCGCTGCCCGCGCCTGCCAGCACCAGCAGGTGGCCGGGGGGGGCGCTCACTGCATCGCGCTGGGCGTCATTAAGGTCATCAAGAATGTAGGAAACGTCCATGCGGGGATTTTACCAGATTGGGGGTGTCTACGGGCACATTTATGCAAGTTGAAATGAGCTTGGCTTTGAATTACAAAGTATTGATTTTAATGTTTATGTTATAATTTCAGGAGGGGCGCACTAACTGCTGGTTTGATTGTTGAGGCTGGACTGATGAAAGTGAAAGATCTTGTGCGGGAATGGGGAAACGCGGTGGATAGCCGTTTGGTGGTACGCGAGTTTCATTTCAGGCTTTCCCTCCTGGATGCGGCGCGCATTGCCGCTTTAGGGGAGATGTATCCTGCCGTTACAGAAACTAATATTATTAGTGATTTGTTGTCTGCGGCGCTGGATGAGCTGGAAGTGGCGATACCTTACGTGCAGGGCACGCGGGTAATTGCGGAAGATGATCGCGGTGACCCCATTTATGAAGATGTGGGCAACACCGCACGCTTTCATGCGCTTATCAAGAAGTATATGGCGACCTTGGAGAGTGAGTTAGGTGAGCGCCGCTAACCGTCTGCACCATTCGTCGCACTTACCGTTAGTCAGTCATGCCGCGCCATAACGCAAAGCGTCCGGCCACAATCGAGATGAACACCGCGCGCAGTGGTGTGGGTCTTGGTTTTGGTCTTGCGCGGGCGTTGTCCAAGATGGGTATTGCCTCGCGTACTGCGTCCGCCGTTTTGATCGAAGCGGGGCGGGTGAGCGTAAATGGACGGGTGATACGTAATCCGGAGGCACGTATTAACATGTCGCGGGATCACATTGCCCTGGACAACGCACTGCTCAGTGAAACGCCGAAGCGCTATGTTGCCGTAAACAAACCGCGCGGTCTGGTGACGACTACCAGTGATGAACAAGGCCGCGCCACGGTGTATGGATGCTTGAACGAAGCAGACCAGTATGCTTGGCTGGCGCCAGTGGGTCGTTTGGATAAAGCCAGCGAAGGTCTGATTTTTTTCACAAATGATACTGCGTGGGCGCAACGCATTCTTGATCCCGCCAGTCATCTGTCTAAAACCTATCATGTGCAGGTCAGCCGATTATTCAACGATGATGATGTGGCACAGTTACAGCGTGGCGTGGCCCTGAATGATGAAATGTTTGCGTGCGCTGAACACGTGCAGGTGCTGCGTAGTGGGCAAAAGAATTGCTGGCTGGAAATAGAGCTGCACCAAGGCATCAATCGGCAAATTCGCCGTATGCTTGCAGTGCTGGATGCCGAAGTGCTGCGCCTGATGCGCGTGGCGATTGGCCCGGTGACGCTGGGAACGCTGCCCAAAGGGCAGAGTCGACAGTTGACGGAAGATGAGTTAAGGAATCTCTGGCATCACGAGCGCAGTGAGGGATCTTGAGATTCCTCGGCAACCGTTCCGCGCGTTGCTAGGGAGCTGCACTGGAAGACATCGGTTTCAAGAGTGCGCGCGGACTGGACCGTTCGCTGATCATGAAGCTGGCAGACCGTGAATGGATAGCGAGTCACCTGAACGTACTGATTACCGGGCGGTGCGACGAGTACCGGCAAGACCTGGCTGGCGCGTTGGCACATAAAGCCTGCCGTGAAGTGTTAGGATTGGAATTGAAATAATGGAAAATCCGGATTGTTATGCTTCCGTCCGCTCGGTGGGTCTGGTAATCTTCCTGTCTCTATGAATCCGATGCCTTTCGCCAACATTTCAGCCAGCTCTAAAATCCCCGGTGATGACTTCTGCACCGCACGGCGCACGCGTGTTAAAATATGCGGTCTTACCCGGCGGGACGATGCCCTGGCAGCGGTGAGTCTCGGTGCAGACGCGCTCGGCCTGGTGTTTTATGCCGCCAGTCCGCGTGCCGTGAGCATTGTCCAGGCACAGGAAGTGATCCGGGAATTACCGTCACACGTGACCGTGGTGGCGCTGTTTGTGAACGCCGCAGAGTCGGAAATACACGCAGCGCTCGACAAAGTGCCTATTGATTTATTGCAGTTCCATGGCGATGAAACGCCACAAGACTGCTCCAGATACGGCGTGCCGTATATCAAAGCGGTGCGTATGCGCGAAGATGTAAATCTATTTGAGATTGAAAGGGTGTATGACAGCGCCAGCGGTTTGTTGTTGGACAGTTACCAGTGCGGCGTGGCAGGCGGCACGGGTGTGGCATTTGATTGGGCGCGGGTGCCTCAGTCTGTCACCAAGAGCTTAACCAAACCGATCATTCTGGCCGGTGGCTTAACCCCTGATAATGTCGCCGAAGCGATCAGGCAAGTGCGACCCTACGCGGTGGATGTGAGCGGTGGGGTTGAGTCAGCCAAGGGTATTAAAGACGCGGCAAAAATGGCCGCATTTATTCAAGGTGTAAACAATGTCAACAGCGATTCCTGATATATCAATGGCGTTAATGGCAGACAACCTGCCAGATGCCAACGGCCATTTTGGCCCCTACGGTGGCCGTTTTGTCGCGGAAACTTTAATGGGGCCGCTGGAAGATCTGCGCCTCGCTTATGAACATTTTCGTCACGATGCCGGTTTCATGGCAGAGTTTGATAAAGACCTGGCGCAATTCGTCGGGCGCCCTTCACCGCTGTATCATGCTGAGCGCTGGAGCCAGAAGCTCGGCGGTGCGCAAATCTATCTCAAGCGCGAAGACCTCAATCACACCGGCGCACATAAAATCAATAATACCATCGGCCAAGGTCTGCTGGCACGGCACATGGGCAAGCGGCGTGTGATTGCCGAAACCGGCGCCGGGCAACACGGTGTTGCCACCGCCACGGTCGCTGCACGCATGGGCATGGAATGCGTGGTGTACATGGGCTCGGAAGACATCAAGCGTCAGGCGATTAATGTGTTCCGCATGAAACTGCTCGGTGCCACCGTCGTGCCCGTGGAGTCAGGTTCCAGAACCCTCAAGGACGCGCTTAACGAAGCGATGCGCGATTGGGTCACCAATGTTGACAGCACTTTTTACATTATCGGCACCGTCGCCGGGCCGCATCCGTATCCCGCCATGGTACGTGATTTCCAGGCGATTATCGGCCGTGAAGCGCGTGCGCAAATTCTCGAACAGGCGGGTCGTCTGCCCGACGCACTGGTGGCATGCGTGGGTGGCGGCTCCAATGCTATTGGCCTGTTCCACCCTTTCCTTAAAGATGCCAGCGTTGCGATGTACGGTGTCGAAGCTGCGGGCGATGGCATTGAAACCGGCCGCCATGCTGCCACCTTATGTACGGGGCGTCCCGGCGTGTTGCATGGTAATCGCACTTACTTAATCGAAGATGCCAATGGCCAGATCATTGAAACCCATTCCATTTCAGCGGGGCTTGATTACCCCGGTGTGGGTCCCGAACATGCGTGGCTCAAAGACGTGAAACGTGCCACCTATGTATCGATTACGGATACCGAAGCACTGGATGCCTTCCATGCCTTGACGCGCACCGAAGGCATTATTCCCGCGCTGGAATCCAGTCACGCCCTGGCATATGCCACCAAACTTGCGCCCACGCTGGCTAAAGACAAAATTATTATTGTCAACCTTTCCGGGCGCGGTGATAAAGACATTCACACTGTCGCGGCACGCGAAGGGATTACCGTATGAGCCGTATAAAAGATTGTTTTGCCGCCTTGCGTGCCAGGAAACGCCAGGCACTGATCCCGTACATCACGGCGGGCGACCCCCATCCTTCTGTCACCGTGCCGCTGATGCACGCCATGGTGAAAGCGGGTGCTAATATAATCGAAGTCGGCGTACCATTTTCCGATCCGATGGCTGATGGCCCGGTGGTGCAGGCGGCCTGCGAACGTGCGCTGAAGCATCATGTCAGCCTGCGTCAGGTGCTCGACATGGTGCGCGAGTTTCGCAGCCGCGATAATCATACGCCAGTGGTGTTGATGGGTTATCTGAATCCGATAGAGGCGATGGGCTACACTGACTTCGCCCACGCCGCTCATGCGGCGGGTGTGGATGGTGTATTGACCGTGGACATGCCCCCCGAAGAAGCGCGCGATGTGGTGCCGATCTTTCGCGCCAAGCAGCTTGATCCAATTTTTCTGCTGGCACCCACCAGTTCCGATGAGCGCATTGCCACCATCTGCGCGTTGGCCAGTGGCTTTGTTTACTATGTATCTCTTAAGGGTGTCACCGGCGCGACCAGCATTGACATCGCCGCTGTCACCACCAAACTGAAACAGATTCGCGCTATTACCGACCTGCCCGTGGGTGTAGGCTTCGGCATCCGCGATGCGGCAACCGCAGCGCAGGTCGCCGCGGTTGCCGATGCCGTGGTGGTGGGCAGCGCCCTGGTGCGTAAACTGGGCGAATTTGCCGAACAACCGCATAAAATAGAGCATGAAGTCGTGTCGATACTTGCGCAAATGCGTGCGGCAATGGACGTGTAATGACCAAGTAAACTTGGGCAGTTCCTTTAACCGAGATTGTCCCACGACATAAGTCTGGGTATAACGGAGCCAGGGCAATCGCATTAAAAACTATGTATAAAACATGTCATTATGTTTTCCTCTTTATTTTCACCGGTCTTCCCGTCACTATTTTTAGTAAATAATCCTCATCCCAGCCGGCTTTGAGCCGTTTATTCTTTACGCCGACCT